>CAMFCK010000027.1 GCA_945948775.1 uncultured Clostridia bacterium | reverse complement strand
GGAGATTGAGTACATAGACACAGCTTCTTTTAAGGAAAAAGCAAAAATGAAGATGGCGGCAGGCGAAAAGTTTGACGTAATCTGGACCGGATATCTCAACGATTATGAAACAGCGGTTTCGTTGGGAGGTCTTATGGATATAAGCGACTATGTTGATAATATTGAAATGAAGGACGGCACATCGGTAAAGATGAGCGATGTGGTAGAGGACTATTTTCTTGAGTCGGCATATATAAACGGAAAAATTTACGGAATCCCCAATGCACAGGTGGTATCCAATCCGTTGGCGGTAACAATAAGAAAATCGGTGGCTGATGAGTGCGGCATTGATTTGGAGGGTATGGAAGAATTGGCGCTCAAAGTTAATGACGCAGAGACTGCAAGGGCGTACCTTGATAAGGTCACAGAGGAATTGGAAAAAGCGAAATCGAAGATGCCGGATCTTTATACAATAAACCCGGGTTCGAGTTTTTCTGCATCAAATGTATATGAAGAGCTGATAGCCGGAGTCGGTATCAGAAAGGACGGCACGTCAAATGAGATTGTTAGCATAAAGGATACAGAGGAATTTAAGCTTGGAGTGGATTATGTAAGAGAATGGTATGAGAAGGGCTATATCAGAAGCGATATAGCAAGCAAGGGAAATGCTCTTACATCTGCTGATGAGCAGCGCCAGTATGCATTTTATCAGACAACATGGAAGCCGGGTCAGGCGCCGTTAGACGCTGCTGATATGGGCGAGGAAATGGTATATTCGCTTATGGCACAGCCGTATGTGGCAAGAACAAATCCGCTTTTAACGATGCTTTCGGTAGGTGCAAATTCTAAAAACCCCGAAGCAGCCGTAAAGCTTATTTATATGCTGAACTCAAATAAAGAGCTGTACAACCTGCTTTGCTGGGGTATTGAGGGAACTGACTATAAAGTGAATACGGACGGAACAATAACAGAAATAAAGGATTCCGGCTATGATGACGTCGGTTCAGGTGCGTGGAGATACGGAAATCAATTCAACTCATTGCTGATTGAGGGACAGGAGCTTACCGTATGGGATGAAACGAAGAAAATGAATGATGAGGCTATTAAATCCCCGGCACTTGGATTTGTAATTAATACCGATGCAATTACAACAGAAATTGCCAATATAGTTAATGTGAATTCAGAGTACAAGGCAAAGGTTGAATTCGGAACTGTAGCAAGAGAAGAATACTGGGACGAGTATATGAGCAAGCTCAATACCGCCGGAATTGAAAAGGTACGCGCAGAGGTGCAAAAGCAGTATGATGCATTTTTGGCGGAGCGTGATTGAAAATATAAATAGCAAAGACAATTATCTCCCTTTCTTTATGAAAGGGAGATAATACAAGATATTAAATGACTGGGGTCTACCGGTGAAAGGGATTTTCAAATGAGAGCAAAACTAAATGTTCAAACGAAAAAAAGGAAATACAAACACAAGCTTACATCAAGCGATATTCAGCTTTATTCGATGTGTATTCTGCCGTTATTAACAGTATTCATATTTAAGTATTTACCGATGGGCGGTACATTGATAGCATTTAAGGACTATAAATTTAATCTTGGGATATTAGGCAGTCAATGGGTTGGTTTATCCAATTTTGAATATTTCTTCAAATCAAATGTATTCGTACAACTTGTTAGAAACACACTTTTCAATAACTTCTTGTTTATATTATTTGGAACATTATCCTCGTTATTAGTAGCTATTCTCCTGTTTGAAGTGAAAAGCAGAATGGCAACTAAGATATATCAGACGATACTGATAACCCCGTTTTTTATGTCATGGGTAATAGTAGCGTACATGGTATACGCAATATTAAATTCCAACTACGGATATCTTAACCAGATACTGTCATTATTCGGTATTCAAGGAATAGACTGGTATTCAAAACCGAAGGCATGGTATGTTATACTCACATTAACATATGTATGGAAAAATGTTGGTATGGACTCGGTAGTATATTACGCTGCATTGATGGGAATAGACAGCTCGCTGATAGAAGCCTCGGAAATAGACGGAGCAAATAAGGTGAAGCGAACAATCCATGTTGTGCTGCCGACACTGATACCGTTAATATCAATACTTACAATACTTAAAATAGGAAATATATTCCGTGCTGATTTTGGACTGTTTTATACTGTTACTCAGGATGGGGCAAGCGGAAATTTGTATGAAACAACAAACGTAATCGATACATACATATTCAGAACATTCAGAGAGACAACCACCGGCAACTCCTATGGATTAACAACGGCAGTTGGTCTGCTTCAGTCGGTAGTAGGAATGGTATTGGTAATTCTGACCAACTGGACCGCGAAAAAGATAGATCCGGATATGGCTCTGTTTTAAAGGGAGAAAAAGCTATGCAGAAAAAGAATAAATTAGTTCAGTTAATGATTGGTATAATATTTTCAATGTTGTGCCTGATTATAATTTTCCCGTTCTGGCTGCTGCTGAGTGCGTCTTTGTCCGATCCCGGAGTGCTTGCGGCAAAAGGGTATCAGATAGTGCCGAATCCTATTGATTTTTCGGCGTATAAGTATGTGTTCAAGAATACTGAGCAGATATTCAGAGCTTATGGAGTAACAATTGTATATTCGGTAATAACAATGATACTCAACGTATTGCTTATGGCGATGATTGCATATCCGCTTACAAGGAACAGGCTCCGCGGAAGAAATGCAATGAACTTTTACCTTTATTTCACAATGCTTTTTAACGGAGGGCTTGTACCTACATATATAGTAGTGGCAAAATATTTGCATCTGAGCAATACAATATGGGTTTATATACTGCCGATGCTTGTCAATCCATGGTATGTATTTATGATAAGAACTTTCTTTAAGGGCGTGCCGGAATCAATAATCGAATCGGCAACAATTGACGGTGCCTCTGAATACAATATACTGTTTGGTATTATAATGCCGCTGTCAAAGCCGGTGCTGGCAACTGTGGCGCTGTTCACTTTCCTGAACAGCTGGAACGACTGGAACACTGCGCTTATATATATAACTGATGAAAAGCTATACAGCCTGCAATATTTGCTGCAATCTATAATGGAGAACATAAATATCATAAAACAGAACAAGATGGCAGCCTCGATGACGGGGAATCAGGATATTCCGACAGAAACAGTGCGTATGGCGATGGCTGTAGTGGCAGCCGGACCTGCGCTTATAGTATTCCCGTTCTTCCAGAAATACTTCGTAAAAGGTCTTACTGTCGGCGCGGTAAAAGGTTAATAACGGTATGATATGTTCGATGTTTTTCAGACTACGGAGGTATTAATTAAATGGGTAAAGATGTTTTTGCGGAGATTGCCGCAAAGGGCATTGGCGGTAATTCTGAACTGCTGGAAGAGCCAAAGCCGAAGGTGCATAAAAAAGATGAATGTGTTTTGGAATATGCTGAGACCGAGGCTTTGCCGCAACTTTTAAAAAGCACAACTGCTGACGAACTGAAGCTTGAGCTTAAAAGTCTGAAAGACAGAATGGCTGATTTTTTAAGGGATCTTGCTCCGGAGTGCAATACATACAGCAAAAAACTTTATATAACAGATTTTTTGCTTGACGGCTCGCAAAAAATCACGTTGCCGCATTATTGCGGTCCGATAGGCAATAAGCTTAAAGTGTATGAAGCCGAGTTTTCGGCAACCATTAAGGCTGACAAGGTGTATTACCTTTGTTTTGACAGCGCAGATTATTATGCGGTAGTATATGTGAACAACAGATGTGTCGGAACACATGAGGGATTTTTTGCTCCATTTGAGTTTGATATTACAGCAAGCATATGCGATGGCGTAAATAAGCTGAGAATAGAGCTTTATAATGATTATGTATTTAATGGAAATGATTCGGACATTGAAATAATTGAGGGTGATAAGCTTTATGCAGCAACAGGTCCCGGATGGGATGATGCACAAGACGGTTGGCATCATTGCCCTGCAGGCATGGGACTTTGCGGAAAGGGTTATATTGAAGAACGCAATAAGCTTCATATAAGTAATACTTATGTTCGCCCATTGCCGGAGCAAAACCGTGCCGAGCTTTGGCTTGAGGTAAACAACGTAACCTATCTGCCCGTTGAGGTAAAAATCAAATATTCGATTTACGGTCAGAATTTTTTGCAAACCGTATGTGAGAATGCAATATTTATACCGCATACAGCGGAAACTGTTGGGATGTGCGATTCTTTAACAGCAGCTGAAATGCAGGGCAGACTAGGATGTGATATTCCGATGCCGGCAAAGCACGGAATAAATGTCTATAAAATACCTATAGAAATCAGTGAGTTTAAGACATGGGAGATTGATACCCCGTATCTATACCAATTGCAGGTCAGCATCATGACGGACGAGAAGGTACACGATACTAAAAAGTGCAGCTTTGGAATGAGAAGCTTCACTCAGGATGTAAGCTCCGATATGAAGGGTATGTTTTACTTAAACGGCAGAAAAATCCGATTAAGAGGCGCAAATACGATGGGCTTTGAGCAGCAGGATGTTATGCGCAATGATATTGGGCAGTTAATTGACGATATTCTGCTTGCAAAACTGTGCAATATGAATTTTCTTCGGCTGACTCAAAGACCGGTACAAGATGAGGTTTATGAATACTGTGATAAATTGGGTATTATGACTCAGACGGATTTGCCTTTATTCGGATGTATGAGAAGAACCAAAATATGCGAGGGAATAAGACAGGCTGAGGAAATGGAAAGAATGGTGCGCTCCCATCCCTGCAATGTAATTATTTCATATATAAATGAGCCTTTTCCGAACGCTATGAATGAACCGCACAGACATCTTGAAAGAAACGAGCTTGAGCAGTTTTTCGGAATGTGCGATACGGTTGTAAAATTACATAATCCGGAGCGTGTGATAAAGCATGTCGATGGCGATTATGATCCTCCGACAGACAGTATGCCGGATAATCATTGCTACCCGATGTGGTATAACAGTCATGGTATTGAGATAGGAAGACTCAATAAGGGGTATTGGATTCCTGTTAAGCCGAACTGGTATTACGGCTGCGGAGAATACGGAACCGAAGGCTTGGACAGCTGCGAGGTTATGCGCAGTTATTATCCGAAAGAATGGATCAAGGAGCCGTTTAGCCCGGGGAACATTGTAAGGGCTCAGACTCAGGACTTTCACAGATTTTTTTACGACACACAGGAAACAATGGAGGATTGGGTGCGCGAGAGCCGGGAACATCAAAGATTTGCCACCAAAATAATGACAGAGGCTTTCAGAAGAGATAACAGAATGGTTTCGAGCGCTATTCATTTATTTATAGACGCATGGCCGAGCGGATGGATGAAGGCGATAATGGACTGTGTTCGTATGCCGAAGCCTGCATATTTTGCATACAGAGACGCACTTTCGCCTGTTTTGTTAAGCTTAAGAACTGACAGATTTACCTATTTTGAGAATGAGCAAATAAGGATTGAAACATTTGTGTGCAATGACACCAATCAGACAGGCGCAGCAGAGGCTGTTTATGAATTATATCGTCGGGATAAGCTTATTATGACAGGAAGAAAGCCGGTAGTGCTGAAAGACTGTACGGCGGAGTATGTCAGCGATGCTGTTTTTTCAATAAGCGGAGTAAAAGGGCGAGAAATGCTGCGTTTGAGGGCACTTCTTACTATGGAGGGCAGAATATTATCCGAAAACAGTATAGATGTTGAGGTTTTTGAAGATGTACAAATCCCTGAAAATCCAAATGTGATATTCATAAATCCCGATGTTGGAATTACTGAAATTGCAGGGGAAAGGGTAGAGGTAAAGGCATGCGGAATGCTGCCGGTCAATTTCGTATCAAGAAAAACATCACACCCGGCAGCGGCAAGCTTCAGACATAAGGATTTTGCCTACTGGTACAACGAGGCTGAGGATATGATTACACCGATAGCGGAAAAGACATTTACGGCAGACGGCTTTACGCCAATACTGGTAAGCGGCAACAAGGATGACAGCGGCAGGTGGTCGCAGGCTCTTGTTTGCGCAGAGAAAATCTATCAGGGTAAAAGATATGTGATTTGCACAGTCGATTTAAGACTTGAGAATCCTGTGGCAAAGCATTTTCTAAAAGAAATACTTAGCGAGGAATGAGAGTGTTATGAAGCAAGGGAAAGCAATTGTTGAGAAATGGTATAGAAAACTTGGTTTTCCCCATGAATATGATGATGAGTTTTATCAGCTTCTTAAAGAAGAACAAATTGATGAGAATGTGAGACCTTACGACTACGCAAAAAACAGCACAAACGGACGTAAAAATTTCCTTATGCAGTTGTATTTCCTTGAGGAATTAAGTGAAAAATACGCTGAAAAATCCATTCCTCAAGAAATTTTTGACAGCACTGCGCAGGATATTGTGCTCTGGACAAAGACATGGACAGAGCTGAGGGGTTATTTATGTCAGGAAGAGCTTTTATGGCTTACACATGCTTTGTCTTTTAGGCTGTTTCAAATTGGACGACTGCAGTTTTGTATGCATAAGGCGGATTTTGAAGATGCAAAGAACGAAATAATGCTCGGCGAAAATATTTTAGATGTGCACATTCCTGCCATAGGTCCTCTTTACAGACAGCAGTGTATAGACTCGTTTATACAGGCAAAAGAATTTTTTGATAGGTATTTTCCGGAATTTAAGTACAGATATTTTACCTGTCACTCATGGCTGCTTGATGAAACATTAAAAAAATATCTGCCGCCTGAATCTAATATATTAAAGTTTCAGAGCCTGTACACGCCTGTATCGCAGGATATTTCAGATGACATTCTCAGATATGTTTTCAGATGGGATATAAAGAGGGCGGATTTGGCAAGGCTTGAAGCAGGAAAAGGATTCAGCGAAATAATAAGAAATGCGGCATTGCATGGCGAGGAATTTCATTGTACACGGGGTATAATAGATAAAGGTAAATTTAATTAAAAGATAAAAGGAGGAGGAGAAAAATGAACAAAATTAAAAAATTACTGTCATTAGGTATGGCGGTAACAATGCTCACAGCTGCTTTTTCGGGATTTCCCGTATCGGCGGCAGAAGACTATTCTGACTATGTACCGGGCGAAATGCCGCAAACCTTGGTAACAGACGCATGCAATACCTATTGCGATAAATACTTTGGCACAAGAACATCGGAAAGTGTTAACAGCAGTTACAAGAGCATAGACGGTATTCACACAAGAGAATATTATGTAGATAAATCGTTAGACGGCGCAATACAAATGTCTTGGCCCGGAGTAGTAGCATATGAAGGCTTGATTTTCAATAATGACGGTTTGTTTACAAAGATGCAAGGCGGAAAGAATTATGTTTTAGCATTAAAGGTAAAGAATACATCCGGCACAGCAGAAAATGTAAAGCTTGGTATGTCAATGAATTCCTATGGTCCCAATTACCAGCACTTGTATCCGATTGGATGCCCCGAAGGAGGAGTGGAAATCGGAAAGGATTGGACGGAAGTAAAGGGTACATTCGTACTTCCGAAGGGCTGGGAAGCCGGAGAACAAGGTATAGTAAATGATATATATATCGGTTTTCCACAAGGTACGGCAAGTGATGCAAAATTTGCAGTAAACTGTGGAACAAAGGCAGAGGATTTGGCAGTATACTTCAATGAAGAGATTGCATATGATATCCACAACACAATAAGCAACTCGACAGTATCGGAGGGCGGCAGTGTTACAGCGACGGCAGAGGTGGTAAACCAGATAGGAACAAGGGGCGGATTGGCGCAGAACTTTACTTGGACGGTTGTAAACGAAGACAGATCCGCTGCGGTTGATATGCCAATCGCTGTAAGCGACGACACAGCAAGCGCAACAGTTACAATAGACAACAGCATTCCTGCCGGTACATACTACCTGTTGGCAAAGAGCGAACTTAATGGCGGGATGTACAAGGGAGCGGCATTTACAGTTTTGGGTCAGCAACCATATGCCGATTATACACCGGGCGAAATACCGCAGACCTTGGTAACAGACGCATGCAATACCTATTGCGATAAATACTTTGGCACAAGAA
>CAMFCK010000026.1 GCA_945948775.1 uncultured Clostridia bacterium | reverse complement strand
GAGGAGAACATGAAGTTTATTGTCAACAGGCAGGAGATGTCAGACTGCCTGAAATCAATGCTAAGAATTGTGCCGCAAAAAAGCTCGGTCAGATCCATGACCGGATTTTTAATTACGGCGGAGGAGGATGACGGTCTTTTGTACATGACCGCCACTAACGGCGTAACAGCCATAGTCAGAAGTATTAAGTGTGTTCTGGAAGAAGGCGGAGGATTTGTTGCGGAGGCAAGGTTTTTGGTTGATATGCTTATGCGTCTTGGCGGTGATACGGTTGTGTTCGAGGATAATTCGGATAGGATTATCAAAGTACAGTCCGGAAGATGTATGTATACAATCAAAACGCTGCCCGGTACAGAGTATCCGAAACCGAAAATGATGATGCCTGAGAAAACCGTCAGAATTAAAGGGATAAAACAGCTTTATCTGAAAACTGCGGCAAACACGGCAAAGGGTGACGCTGCAGATACCTTAAAGGGTATTCATGTCAATATTACCCGGAAAGAGGTAATGGCAGAGAGCTGCAGTACATCGTCAATGTCGAGAGCTGTTATTCCGTGTGAAACAGGCGGAAGTCTTTCCTTTATACTTCCGAGGCAGGGATTTGCAATGTTGGCAGGTGCGGCAGGCGATGATGAAATGACTGTGGGAATGTGCGGAAAACAAGCGGTGTTTCGAAAGGATGGGTTTATTTATCAAACGATATGCATACAGGGTGAATATATAGACCTGGACAAAGTTATTGAGTCTGTAAAACCTGATGCATATTATGCAAGCTTTGAGTATGAGGATATGAAGAAGATACGCGAAGTCTGCACCGTTGCCGGTATTGGCAGTACGAAGTCATATATTAAGCTGGAGTTTAGCGAACGCGGCATCCGAGCCTCGACAAAGAATGATATTGGAAGCACCGAGAGCTTTATTGACGGTATCCGATTAAAAGGAGATGGTGAATTTACCTTTTTCTATTCAGCGGAACAGCTTCAGAATATTTTCCGCAGTCTTGACGGAACGATGGTCATGTCGCTAAGCAGCAGAGGGTACTTGTTGATTTTTACGCGGTTTGATAAGTATTTGACTATGCCGCTATCGGAAAATGCAGTAAAAAGCAGGGACGAAAAAATTAAAAAAGCAAAGAAAAAGGGCAAAACAAAAGAGAAAGCAGACAAAAAAGTTGCGTAGGAAAGGGACAAAAGTATATGAATAATCAAAAAATATTAGACGTGATAGCGGAAGTCAACGCGATTGTGGCAGAACGTGAGGAACTGACAGAGTGTATTGCACTTGCACTGCTGGCAAGAAAAAATCTTTTTATCCTCGGCGGTACGGGACAGGCAAAGAGCTTTTGTATTAATGAATTCAGAAAAAGAATTACAGATGCAAAACAGTTTGAATATCTTATCTCAAAGCAAACCGATGAGGAAAAGCTGTTTGGTCGGCTTGACCTTTCAAGCCTTATCCCCGGAAGTATGCCACAGGATGAGCTTGAAAGAGATATCTCGTATTCGGTGCTTCTTGAAAAACTCAAGGAGAAGTACAGCGACTATGAAGTGAGCGGAGATCCCGAAACACTCAAAGAAGCACACCTGATAGAAAAACAGCTTGAAGCGGTGCGGCAGATACTATGCAGTATCAAGCCGAATATGCCGAAAATAATAACAGCGGGAAAGATTCCCGACAGTCACATCTGTTTTATTGACGAGATTTTCAAGGCAAATGACGGAATTTTAAACTCGATGCTTACGGCTTTGAACGAACATGTGTATACAAACGAAGGGCAGACGGTGAAAATTCCGGTAATATCATTTTTTGCAGCGTCAAATGAAATTCCGAACTTTTCGGACAGCACCCAGGCGATACTAAAACCGCTCTATGACCGTTTTGATCTGAAGGTTTTGACGGAATATATAGAGGAACGTGATAACCGCCTGAAAATCCTGAAAGTAAAACAAAACGGCGGTGCGGCTTTGGTTAATGCAACACTAAGCCTGCAGGAGCTTGAAGAAATGCAGAAGGAGGTACAGGGGATAAGGGTGTCTGATGAGCTTAATGAGCTTGCTGACAGTGTGCTCTGTCAGCTGCGTCAGAAAGGAATCCATGTATCGGACAGAAAATTTCTTGGGTTTGCCCCAATCGTACGGGCAAAGGCTTATCTTGAAGGCAGAAAGGAAGCTATGCCAAAGGATTTGCTTGTTTTAAAAAATTATTTCTGGAATAGACCCGAGGAAATTCCGGAGATTGAGCAGGTTTTAAAAGACACTTGTGAAAATCCGGTAGGAGCAGAAGTGGAGAGGCTGGTTTCAATGGCGCAGGAGGCGGCAGATGTAATGGAGGAGTCGATGAAGGATAATACGGAGGATTTAAGACCGTATATTAAATTTTCATCAGAGCTTTTGAAAATATATAAGGCTGCCGTAAGCTTAAAAACAGGACAGATGTCCGAAACCTCGGAACAGGTCATAGCAGACGGCTGCTGTAAGCTTGAAATGCTCAATAAGAAGACGTCGGAAAAAGCCGGCACTACATATATTACGCTGGAAGAAAAAAACAGATTAAGTGTATAAAGAAAGGAATGGTGTATTTATGCTGAACAAATGTATTTTCATAGGAAGATTGACAAGAGATCCGGAAATCGGACAGGCAGGCGAAGCAAAGGCTGCAAAGTTCACGATAGCAGTTACAAGACGATATAAGAAAAAGGATGAGGAAAAACCGTCAGCGGACTTTATTCCGGTTACTGTGTGGCACGGTTCTGCCGAATTTGCGGAAAAGTTCCTTGAAAAAGGCAAGCAGATTTATGTTACAGGCGCACTTGAAACCTATTCATATGAAAAGGACGGAGAAATGAAGTATGCTTTTTGTATCAATGCGGATGAAATCGGGTTTGCTGACACGAAAAAAAGCGGGGAAACGGAAACCAAGGCTAAAGATTCGGATACAGCCAAGAAGGATGATTTTCCGGAGTTTGGTGAAGTTTTTGAGGAATTTGGCGACGACTTACCATTTTAATATACTGCGGAGGGGCACCGTGTCCCTTGCAGGAAAGGATTGAACTATGATGAGATTCAGAAATTTTGACGATATTCTTACAAGCAGTATTTTTGACGAAAGAGAATATACCGACAGAGTATTAAAATCCACGCGCATCGAACAGATGAGATATGACGAACTGCATAAAGAAAGTATACTGCCTGAACTGGAGCAGAAATGCAGAACGCGTTTTAAGGGGTTTTCAAGCCTTGCAAACGATGTGTTTCAGTCAATATATTGCATTAAGATCAAATTCAATGATGACAGTGATATGTCCGCTGCGTCAAGGCTCATTAATAAACGAATATTAAATGAGCTTATGAGCAGGGACAAATTTACAGCCCTTAAAAAAATCTGTGAGGGCAAGGAGCTTCCGGCGATTGCGGCAGCTGAGGAATTTGCACAGAGTATAGCGGATGATCTCGATACATTTCTGCAAAATGATAAGGATGATGTCCTTGAAACTTTAAAAAAAGACAGGGAGAAACTGACCAAAAGCTTGCTTGATATTATTGGCGGTATTAATACACGTTGGGATGAAGGACGAAAAAAGGCGGAGAAAAAAGCAGTAGAGCTTGCAAACCGTATCATTTCAAAGCAGGAGCAGGCAGATATGTATGAAAATATACTGCAAAACAATATGCAAAAGAAAGGCAAAGCTGTTCGTGCGGCGGTTCGTAAAGCGATGGCTGCGGCAAATGAAAAGGCAGTAAATACCGCATATCAGATTATTGCGTGGGGTGACAGCGACGGCAGTATGAGGCTGAACGAACTGAATACATCTGTGTTGAAGAAATGCGCTGCGTCTGAAAAGCTGAGGTATATTGCGGGATTTTTGGGACGGTATAAAGACATTATGAATTCAAAACGTCTTGCCGGCTATACCTACGGACGCGGAGAGAAGTATGACATAGGACTCGGTAACAATCTTTCAAAAACGCTGACGTCTGATCTGGCGCTTTTGGCGAGTCCGGAGCTGCTTCCGCTTTTTTCGCGAAAGTACCGGAATAAAAGTCTCAAGGAATACCGCAGACGCGAGCCGGAATATAAAGGAAAGGGCGATGTTATTGTATGCCTTGACGAGTCGGACTCGACCTTAGGTGAAAACAGCGCATACGGTATGGCTGTCGCAATGGTTCTGTATGAACTGTGCCGCCTGAACGGGGCAAATTTTGCTTTGGTACATTTTGCAAATAAAACAAAAACCGACTTCTTTCCGAAGGGCGAGCAGGTAACCGGAGAACAGCTTATGGCTTGTGCGGAAACATTTTTATCCGGCGGAACAAACTTTGACGCGGCGCTTAGCGGCGCGATAAAAGCGGCGGAGAAGATGGATAAACCGGATATAGTTTTCATCACTGACGGCGCATGTCATCTGTCGGAGGAAATGCAGCATTTCTTTAAAAAATTTAAAACTGATACCGGAGCAAGATTGACAGGAATACTGCTTGATAAGGGCAGATGTTTCGAATTTTCTCTTGCGCAGTTTGCTGACAGGATTTATCGTACAAGCGAGCTTATGCAGGAAACTATTGCAGAAAGAATTATTGATGAGAGGCTGTAGAAGATGAGTAAATACAATGTGACGATTACAGAAACGCTGCTGCTATCGGTACCGATCGAGGCAGACAGCAAGGAGGAAGCCGAGAATATTATTAATGACGCATGGTATAACGGAGAATATATTCTCGGTGATACAAATTTTACGGGCGTTAGCTTTGACGCAAGAAAAGTTATGGAGGAATAATTATGTTTTATAAGGTGTTATTTATACTTGCATGTGTAGAACTTGTTAAGCGTGTGCGCAGTTTTATTTACGAAAGTATTGTAGTGAACAACGGCAGTGCAGAGCTTAGCCCAGGGACGTTTGTATCAATCGGGTTGTCGGTGCTGTTTTACATAATGGTACTTGCAATCTGTTTTATGCCGTCTATGATATTTGGATGGAGGTAGCTGTATGAAACCGATTAAAGAAATAACAGGATATTTGGCATACAAGCCGATAATCGGAAAAAGGCTGGTTATCTGCACAAAGCATCATATGATATGGACATCACCTGTTGCAGCAATCAGAAACTCCACAGAAACGGGTATCGAAATAGAAACCAAAAACACCGTTTACAAGCTGACTTTTTTGGAACGATTAATGCTTGAAGCGGTGTAAAGCGAGGAGAGCAAAATGAAGCAGATAGGGAACTTAGCAGCATCCGCTGCATCACATGCAAACTGCTGTTTGGAAATTGCAGACGGCAGAGCAAGGGTGCAGATAGAACAGGGTGATGGAAAAATTACCCTTTTCTGCGATGTGTGGGATGATGAAGCAATACAAAACTTTGTCGCATATATAAATTTCGGCGCTGCTGTATAGAAAACTAAAAAAGCGGTCATATATCTCTGTTGGAGATATATGACCGTTTTTGCTTGAAAGTATTAAAAAGAAACTATGAAAAAGATATTTGCTCATTTATACCGATTTCATGGAAAACTAATTATAATAAGTCCTTGATTTTCGGTGCTAAATATAATGGGATATTTGTGAATAATCCGTCTTTGCGATATCCTCTTTTGGAAAAGCGAATTGCACAAGATGGGGTATTCTCGTTTACATACTTTTTAAAGGATTTCGCTGATCTGTCCTCTCCTCCTTTTACCTCAATAGGAATAATTCCGGTTCCGTACTGCAGAATGGCGTCAATTTCATTCTTGTTATCAGAATAATAGTGAGCTTCAACCTCAAATTGTCCTTTAAGCTGCTGAAAAATGAAATTCTCAGTTAACGCACCCTTGAACTGATAATCTGTTTTTAATAATATTGCACTATTGTCAATGCCTGCCATATACTTCAGCAGTCCCGTATCAAACAGAAACAGCTTGAAGCAATCAAGTCTGTCAAATGCAGAAAGAGGATGTTCCATTTTTGAAACGTTATATACACGGTTTAGCATTCCTGCTGATACAAGCCATTCAATAGCTTCTTCAAAATCTCTTGCTCTGCCGCCTTGACGGACTGCGCCATACACAAATTTTTCGTTTGGTTTTGCAAGCTGTGAAACAATACTGCGAAATACCATAAGTATTCTTCCGCTATTCACTTTGCCATTGTGCTTTGAAAAGTCATTTTCGTAAATAGTAATAAGTTCTTTTTGGATTTTTAGTATTTTGGCAGGGTCTTTATATTGTACCCATGAATTAACGCATTCAGGCATACCGCCAATAATAAGATAATTGTTATAAGACTCTGTTAGCCTGTTATGGAAAATATCTTCAATTTGCCCATCTTTGTTAATACCGGAGTAGAATTTATATAAATTAGTATCCGTTGCTTCTAAAAATTCATCGAAGGTCAATGGATAAATATTCAATAAATTCACCTTGCCGACAGGATATGATTTAGGTTCTGCAAGAAGTGTTCCAAGCAGACTTCCGGCTGCGATTATGTGGTATTCATTAGCCTTTTCGTTAAAATACTTAAGAGAGTTTAGCGCAGACGGGCATTCCTGAATTTCATCAAAAATAATAAGTGTATCTGCAGGCTCAATTTAGTACCATAAAAGTGTAGTTGTTGGAGAGTAATTAACTCTAATAGCTACACTTATTGTATAATAAGGGGAGTAATTGGTCTGACGAGGTCTTTTTTGGTTCTTTGCAACCGTCATAAAAACCGTTAACCAACCCCTTGTTATACGCATTCGATTAAGCAGGTAGGGACATAGCTTCCGCGTAACCAACTAAACTGAATGGTAATAAGTGTGGCTGGAACAATTACTATTTAAGCGAAAGGTGGTTATTAAATGATAAGTGTGGGAATTGATGTATCAAAAGGAAAAAGTATGGTTTGTATTCTGAAACCTTATGGAGAGGTTGTATGTAGTCCTTTTGAGGTGATACATACAGAGCAAGAATTGAATGCTTTGGGTGAACTGCTAAAACGATTAAGTGGGGAAATTAGAGTTGTAATGGAAGCTACAGGAATCTATCATCTTCCCATTCTGACTTTTCTTCAGGAAAAGGGATTTTTCATATCTGTCATAAATCCATATGCAATGAAAAAATATGTAAAAGATAATGGTGTTAGAGGTGCAAAAACAGATAAGCTGGATTCGATAACTATAGCTAATTACGGAATTGAAAAGTGGTATAAGCTTCAGGAATACAAAAGTGATGAAGAGGTTTACGCCGAATTAAAATTACTTGGTCGCAGGTATCGGCATTATATGGAATTACATATAGCAGCTCTGCAAGAATTAACGCATATTTTAGACTATACAATGCCGGGCATCAAAAAGATGTTGAAAAGTTGGAATGAAGCAAACAACAAGGATAAGCTTAGTGATTTTGTTGAAATATTTTGGCATTTTGATGTTATTGTTGCTATGAATCAAGATGAATTTGTATTGGCATATGTACAATGGGCTAAAGAGAGAAAATACCATCAGAGCCAATCCAAAGCAGTTGAAATCTATGAATTGGCAACTAATGGCATTTCAACACTGTCTTCAAGTACCCCATCAACCCAAATGTTAGTACAGGAGGCAGTCAATGTGTTGAGGACTATTGACAAGTCCTTAAACAATATTTTAACACGAATGAAAGAACTTGCCAAGAGTTTACCGGAATATTCTGTTGTGAGAACTATGGGCGGTGTTGGTGATGTCCTTGCACCGAAACTGATTGCAGAAATTGGCGATATAAGAAGGTTTCATAGCGCAAAAGCACTTACCGCTTATGCCGGTATTGATCCACCACCTTATGAATCAGGGCAATTTGTAGGAACAAATCGAAAGATAACAAAACGAGGTTCATCTACACTTAGGAAAGTTGGTTATGAGGTGATGAGAGTTCTTAAAACTCATGGAGAACCAAAGGACTGTGCAGTTTATCAATATATTTTAAAGAAAGAATCTGAAGGCAAAAGTAAAAAACTTGCTAAAATTGCAGGATTAAATAAATTTTTGAGAATTTACTATGCACGAGTAAGCGAAGTATATCAATAAAATCACAAATACAGTAGTCAGGCTGGCGAAATTTAACCAGCCTTTTTGTGATGTTTAAAATTAATCATATAAAAAATTTTAAAAATTTTCAGAAAACACTTGACTTTTGTTAGCAGGTTTTT
>CAMFCK010000025.1 GCA_945948775.1 uncultured Clostridia bacterium | reverse complement strand
CCTTGCTTATGCTGCGGTGAGGAATTATCCGTTTTGAACGGATTGCAGTCATTTTTATCCGATGTGCAGGGAGTCTGCGCGCCGGGTACAGGCAGCGGCTTTACAGGATGCGGCATATCGTTATAGCTGTAATATTTCCGGTACAAGACCGGTTCCCTCCTTTCTTAGCGGAACAGACCTGAAAATTTGGTCAGATTTAATATCCGCACTGCATTATCAATGCCCTTCTGCCTGGTGCTGCGCATATACGGGCGGAGGGACATCAAAAGGTTTGACCTTGCGTCGTTCGGGTTAGATAACTCGTCAGCAATGTTCTTGATCTTCATTATGTATTCAAGACTGTCATCATTTATCTGTTGATTACGGACCGGAGCGGGCATATTGTCAGAGCTGCCGCTGCTGTCGTCATCTTTTGAGGAGCCGCTGTCAGAAACGGCATTGAGCGCGCCCAGAGCCGTCTTTATTTTATCCCCTGCGTTATCGCCTAAAAGTCCTTTGAGAGTATCCATCATATCTGCCAACTTAAATCACCTCAGCTTTTTAATTATCTGCTCTGCGCTCATACCTGAAAGTCCCGACAGATTTGCAGAAGCAAGCTTCTTTTTAAGCTCTGCCGTATCCATTTTCAGAAATTCTTCCACTATTTTATTTTTATCTGCGCCGGCAAGCTGCTGTTTCAGCTTTTGCCCCTCTGCGCTTGCCACAAAGCGTTTGATTTGTGCTGCGTCTTTGTCAGACAGCAGTGCATCAAGCTTTTTACTCACATTGTCCTTCATAATTATAATCACCTCAGTATATTATATGTAAAAATATAAAAAGCTTTACAAATTCTTTTGAAAATGATATAATAACCAAACGCAGGACTAATTACGGATACGGTGATGCTGATGAAAATAGGAACAATTGAAATAAAAAATAATATTTTTTTAGCGCCGATGGCAGGAATTACCGATATTACCTTCCGAAGAATATGCCGGAGCTGGGGAGCAGGTATGACCTATACCGAAATGGTCAGCGCTAAGGGACTGTACTATAATGATAAAAAGACTGCCGAGCTGTTGGCGCGCGATGTTGAGGAAACGCCGTCCGCTGCGCAGATTTTCGGAAGCGAGCCGGATATCATCGAGGCTGAGGCGCAGAAGGCGCTTTCATATGGGGCGGATATTCTCGATATAAATATGGGCTGTCCGGCACCGAAGATCGTCAACAACGGCGATGGCAGCACTCTGATGAAAAAGCCGGAGCTTGCGCAGGAAATTGTGCGCGCGGCGGTCTGCGGCGCAAAAGGTACGCCGGTGACGGTGAAAATCCGTTCGGGCTGGGACGAGGATAATATTAATGCGGTTGATTTTGCAAAACGTATGCAGGAAAGCGGAGCGGCGGCGGTTGCGGTGCATCCGCGTACAAGGATGATGTTTTACAGCGGACGGGCAGACTGGGATATTATTAAGGAAATCAAAAGCAAGCTTGATATTCCGGTAATTGGCAGCGGCGATATTTTCAGCGCCGAGGACGCTGTAAATATGCTTGAGCAGACCGGCTGCGATGCTGTAATGGTAGGCCGCGGCGCGCAGGGAAATCCGTTTATTTTCCGGCAGATTAGCGAACTTATTAAAACGGGCGGCGTTAAATTTTATCCGTCCGGGCGCGATCGGCTTGATGCCGCACTTTATCATGCGCGTATGCTGTGCCGGGATAAGGGAGAAGCAAGAGGAATAAAGGAGGCGCGCAAGCATCTGGCATGGTATATTAAGGGAGTGCCCGGCGCAGGAGAGATAAGAACCAGAATATTTGAAGCACAAAGCCTTGCACCGTTGGAGAAAATAATACGGGAGGCGTCGGAAAGGGAATAAATGGGTTTGTTTCCGCGTGAGAGTATAGTAAGGTAATTTAAAGAAATTAAAAAAAACTATTCCCAAAACGCTTGAAGTATAGTATAATATTTTATAAAGACAAAAGAGCTGAACGGCGGTTCTTCTGCATGGAAAGGAATATGATATGAGGATAGAACGGGTGGAGGGCAACCGTAAGATACGCGTTATGCTCTCGCAGAATGATTTGCTTGAAATGAATATAAATATACGAACCTTAACGCCGGATTCACCTGAACTGCACAGCTTTCTGTTCAGGATTATGGAGTATGTAAGGCGTGAAACCGGCTTTAATGCCCAAAACGGACAGGTGGTTGTCGAGGCGTCGCCCAGGGACGGAGGCGTGATACTGACGGTGACAAAAATCGAGCAGCCCAAGCCTGTAAGCCGCAGGGATATAAAATCGGTGCGTGTGAAAAAGAAGGAATATCCGGATTGCATATACCGTTTCTGGAGCTTTGACGCGCTGTGCGGGTACTTCCGCATTGCTGATGAGCAGACAGCAGAGGGTATGCGGCTTTATATGCTGGGGGATTATTATTTTGCCGCCGGCGCGACCGGCGACCGCAGACTTCTGGAATTTGCCGAACGAGTTTCCTTTGCAGGTTCAAATGAAAGATTTCTTGCAGAGCACGGAAAACTGATTGCACAGGGCGAGGAATTAAAAAATATGGTGAAGGGCATAAAAAATCTTTAATAAAGCTTGCAATACTCATACAAATTTGGTATAATGTAGTTTATAACACGAGATAAAGGAGAATGAATGTTATGTTTGGAATTATAAGAGCATTTGCCGACGGCGCAGCAGACGTAGGCGTTGCAGGAAGCGGAGCTGCGGCAGGAGCTGCTGCCGGTACGGATGCGGCCGCTGCAGGAAGTGCGGCAGGCGGTGTCATCGGAATGATAGGAACGCTGCTTCCTATGATATTGGTTATTGCGCTTTTGTATTTTATTATGATAAGACCTCAGCGCAAAAAGGAAAAGGAATTAAAGGCGCAGATTGACGCGATGAGGGTAGGCGATAAGGTTGTCACCATCGGAGGTATCTGCGGCAAGGTTTCAAAAATCAAGGACGAATATGTTTATATTGAAACAGGAAATATCGGCACACCGAACGAAAAATCTGTGCTTAAGTTTGAGCGCAGTGCTATTAAAGCAGTAGAAACAATACATGACGACCAGTAATTAGAATGCTGCCGCAGTAAAATGCGGCAGCATTTTTTGTATCAGCTGATGTTCTTTTCTTTGTCCCCGTGATTGCGTTTAATATTCTGTTTGCGTATCTGTATGTGGGATTTTATGAGGTAATTACAGCGCTTGACGAGGCTGCGGAAAATAATGTTGCCGTTGACGTGCTTTTGGCGTTACACTATTTCCCCCAGAAGCTTTTGGACGAGGCAGACCGGCAATCCAACCAGAGCGGATTTATCAAGTATAATATCTACAATGAGCTGACCTACAGAGCCGGACGTTCCGGTGCATGCAAAGATTATGACGATATTCGGTAAGTCAGATTCGCTTAATTTCGGCGATGCTGACGCTAAGGGCAGAGGCAACTGCTGGCATACCGTAATTGACAGGGAGGATACTTATATTGAAATGTCGGCAACGGCGGCGTTTGCATATTCCGTGATGCGTGCGGTACATACCGGATTTTTGGATAAGGGATATGCTGAGGCTGCAAAAAGGGCAGACTCTGCGGTAAAGGCAGATATAAACGGACGCGGCGAGGTCATGCACGGTTCAATGGGCATCTGTGTAATGGAGGACTAAGCAAAAAACATGTACAATGAAAAGTTGCCATTAAAAAAATGGAGTTTATAAATGCGTAAAATCCCAAAAAGATTCACCCGCTGTGTGAGTGAATCTTTTTTGCTTTGCTTATTCGTATCTGCTGTTCCACGCGCCGGAAAAAAACGGCAGGATATATTTAGTCAAAGAAGCGTATTTTACAGCGGTTAATAACGGAAAAAAGGACGCATACAGCACTATTGTGCCACAGCGTCCCTGCATACCTTTTAATATTCTTTAAAATAAAGCAGCAATGTCAGTTTGCTGTTTTGAGCCTGTTATACCTGAAGGAATACAAGCACCATCGTTGTAATCAAAAACAGAATTGCGAGAGTGGCGGTGAGCTTTGAATACATAGCCGCCTTTGTTCTTCCTGTATTCTTACTGAAAAAAGAATCACCGGTATCCGGAGCCGCACCTGAGATGCCTCTCATTCCCGGATCCTTGCCCTCCTGCAGCAAAACAACTACAATCAGCAAAACGGATACAATTATATGCAGAACCGTAAATAATGTAGACATTTTTCTTTCCCTCCTATACATAACGTTAGAATAACATATCTATTATACCACATTTTTTCAATTTGGCAAGATATTTTTTAAATTTTCTTTATTTTTTTTGCTGCGTATATGCATGATCTGACAAACAGGCAATCTGCAAAAAGACTATTGATATTACTGTCCCTGCATTGAATTTATTGTTATTATACAATAAATTCAATGCAGGGACAGTAGCTTGACAGAGAGTGAGCATTACATAAAACAAGCTGATAGTCATATTTCCTCGCTGAAAAATAGATAGCTTCCGGCAGCAACGGGGTGAGTCTTGCTGCTGATGATTATTTTTGCAGGAGAGGGAACGCTGATTTCATATCGGATGCATTTTTCCCAATGCGGCCATTTTGAAGTCACCGTTCCGTAAATTTTTAACTAATTAGTTATATACAAAACGGAGCGGACTGTCAATCAGAAATATGCAAATTTGCTTGACTGTGACGAAAAATAATAGTATCATAGTAATTATGGAGTATGCGTTATGGCAGGAATTAATATCGGAGGTGAGCGGATATGGATATGAGCCTGCTATTAAAAACATATATATTTGCAGGACTTACTCAGGAGGAGCTGTCGGGAGCGCTGGAATATCTCAGCGCGCAGGAGTCATGTTATAAAAAGGGCGGGATTTTAATTAATCTCGGCGACAGCATCACGAGATTCGGAGTAATAATGTCGGGTGTTGTGCAGGTGTCATGCGATGACATAAACGGCAACCGCATGATAATGGCAACGGTATCAAAGGGCGAGATTTTCGGAGAGTCGCTGGCGGTCACCGGAGCCAAGGAAAGTCCAATCTGCGCAATGGCGGTGGAGGATGTGTGTGTGGTCTGGCTTGACGCAGGGCCTATACGCAAAAACCTTGCCGATAATCCTCTGCATACAAAAATAGTCGCAAATTTTATAAGCGCAGTCGCGCATAAATGCCTTAGTATGAACGATCGTATTCAGATATTGTCAAAAAAGACTATCCGCGAAAAGGTGATCACCTATCTGTCCCAGCTTGCCGAGCATAAGCGCTGTACTGAATTTACCCTGCCGCTTGACCGACAGGATATGGCTAATTATCTTGGGGTAGAGCGCAGCGCGCTCTCGCGTGAGCTTTCAAAAATGTCCGCAGAGGGGATCATCTCTTACCATAAAAATAATTTCAGGATTTTATAATACGCAAATTTTAATAAAATGTTGCTGCTGCAACATACACTTTATACGGATTGTGATATAATTATCATAGTATATACAGCAGGAAAGGACTATGATATTTATGTATGACGTTATGTCAAAAAAGGCAGAGGATTTTATAAATGACGAGGAGATACAGCAGACGCTTGAATATGCGCAGAAAAACAAGTCAAACCGCGAGCTTATCGAAAAACTGATAGAAAGAGCGGAGGACTGCAAGGGACTTTCCCATCGTGAGGCGGCGGTGCTGCTCGATTGTGATCAGCCTGATTCGAATGAAAAGATGTTCGCATTGGCGCGGAGGATAAAGGAAAAATTCTACGGCAACAGGATTGTAATGTTTGCGCCGCTGTACCTGTCGAACTACTGCGTAAACGGGTGCACATACTGTCCTTATCATGCAAAGAATAAGAATATATGCCGTAAAAAGCTTACTCAGGAGGATATAAAGCGCGAGGTAATAGCGCTTCAGGATATGGGGCATAAGCGGCTTGCACTTGAAACGGGCGAGGATCCTGTGAATAATCCTATTGAATATGTGCTGGAGAGCATAAATACTATATATTCGATCAAGCATAAAAACGGCGCAATCCGCCGTGTAAATGTAAATATTGCCGCGACTACGGTAGAGAATTACCGTAAGCTGAAGGAAGCGGGAATAGGTACATATATACTTTTTCAGGAAACCTATAATAAAAAGGCATATGAGGAGCTTCATCCGACAGGACCTAAGCATAATTACGCATATCACACCGAGGCAATGGACCGCGCAATGGAAGGCGGCATAGATGACGTGGGCTGCGGAGTTCTGTTCGGGCTTAACCTTTACCGCTATGATTTTGTCGGACTTTTAATGCACGCAGAGCATCTTGAAGCCGCGATGGGCGTCGGCCCGCACACTATAAGCGTACCGCGCATACGTTCGGCGGAGGACATTAACCCTGAGGATTTCACCAACGCGATTGATGATGATACCTTTGCAAAAATTGTTGCTGTACTGAGAATTGCAGTACCGTATACCGGCATGATTATTTCCACAAGAGAGTCGAAGAAAACCCGTGAACGAGTGCTTGAGCTTGGTATTTCACAGATAAGCGGCGGTTCGAAAACAAGCGTCGGCGGATATGCGGACGAGGGCGAGCCGGAAGATGAACACTCCGCCCAATTTGACGTTGAGGACAGCCGCACTCTTGACGAGGTGGTGAACTGGCTTTTGTCGCTCGGATATATTCCAAGCTTCTGCACCGCCTGTTACAGAGAGGGCAGAACCGGCGACAGGTTTATGTCGCTCGTTAAGGCGGGACAGATTGCAAACTGCTGCCTGCCAAATGCCCTTATGACGCTTAAGGAATACCTTGAGGACTATGCTTCGGAGGATACCGTGAAAAAGGGTGAGAAAATAATTGCAGAACAGATAAATAATATCACTAATGACAAGGTGCGTGAGATTGCTAAACAGCATTTGTTCGACCTTGAGGGCGGACAGAGAGATTTCAGATTTTAGATTAAGAAAAAAGAGGGTGTTGCGTTATGAAGTGAACCCAAAAGTTTAGACAAAATTTAATATTAACTTGCTTGCGAATGAGTTCGGTATTGCACCGGACTCATTCCTTTTAGTTTCATAGAAATTCTTTCGTTGTTATAGTAATCAATGTATCTTTTCAATTCATCAATGAAAGCGTTAACGCTTTCGAATTTTTCACCATAAAACATTTCAACCTTTAATCTACCAAAGAAATTTTCCATTGCTCCATTGTCAATGCAATTGCCTTTCCTGGACATACTTTGTATGATATTATGTTCTGATAGCAACCGTTGGTATTCCGCATGCTGATATTGCCAGCCTTGGTCAGAATGGAATAATGGCTTTGCATCAGCAGGAAGTTTCTTAAACAAACCATCAAGCATTTCTCTGATTTGCCATAAGTTTGGACTTAATAAAATAGAATATGATACAATTTCCCGATTGTATAAATCCATTACTGGCGATAAATATACTTTATCATCACATACCTTGAATTCGGTTACATCAGTTGTTAGTTTTTCAAACGGTTTTGTTGCTGTAAAATCTCTTTGAAGCAGATTATCTGCAATTTTGCCAACCTCCCCTTTGTACGAATGATATTTTCCGTTTTTGCACTGTTTTCCCTTGATGTTAAGCTCATTCATCAGTTTTAATACGGTTTTATGGTTAATTGTATATCCTTTTTGCTTAAGTACAGATAGTATTCTTCTGTATCCGTATCTACCTTTGTTTTGATTAAATATGATAAGTATGTCGTCTTTAACTTCTTTGTATTTATCGGTGTCTTTTGATTTCAGATAATAGTAAAATGTGCTTCTTGCAATACCTGACAATCTCAACAAATCTTTAAGCGGATAAAAATGCCTTAGTTCAGCGATAATTAACGCCTTTTCCCGTTCTTTCGCTCTTCCGCAAGTACTAAGGCACTCAGTTTTTTTAAGTAATCTATCTCCATTCTAAGACGCTGATTTTCTGCAATTAAATCTTCTTCAACTTTCTTGTCAAGTTTAGGTGGGTGACCTTTTTGTGTTCCACTTGCTTTGCATGCTCTGCCTCGTCTTTCTTTCATTAGACCTTCAGCTCCTTCTTCTAAAAATATGCGTTCCCACCTTTGCAAAAGCCCTATTGCAGCTCCGCTTTGTGTACTGCCTAATTCATACTTTCTAACCGTTTCACAATACGATAATCGATGTTCCCGCATATCCATTATAACAGATGCTTTGAATTCTGGCGAGT
>CAMFCK010000024.1 GCA_945948775.1 uncultured Clostridia bacterium | reverse complement strand
TATATATCATCTTGGAGGCTTCGTAAAGACTTTACACAAAATCTGGGGTTGTCTCCGATGTTTCGACTATGCCGATAATTTCCGGGATTAAAAATCCCTAAGACGCACCCTCTAACAGGCGGATTTTTCTACATTGTATCGTTATTTTGTTTCTAAAGCAAGTAAAATCGGCCCTTGAACGCTCTGGGCGACTATTTTACACTCACATTTTGTCAACATTATTTCACAACGATATTAACAAGCTTACCCGGAACAACTATAGTTTTAACTATGCTTTTTCCATCAACAAGTTTTGCAACAGCTTCGCTTTCACCGATAAGCTTTTCAATACCCGCTTTATCAAGATCAGCAGGAATCATCATTTTATCCTTGATTTTTCCGTTTATCTGAATTACAATCTCAACCTCAGAATCTATCGTTTTTGCCTCGTCATAATCCGGCCACGGTGCAAGAGATAAAAATCCTCCCTTGCCGTATTTTTCCCAAAGCTCTTCCGTCATATGAGGCGCAACAGGATTCAGCAGGGTTATAAGCGTAAGAAATTCACCTTTCGTGACTGCTCCCTTCTTGTAAAAGTCATTTACAAGGCTCATCAGAGCAGCAATTCCCGTATTGAATTTCATTCTTTCATAGTCCTCGCTGACCTTTTTAATTGTCTTATGGACATTGCTTTCCAAATCGCTGCTGTAATTTTCCTCATCAGTCATCATATCCTGAAGATTCCACACGCGCTCCAAAAATTTAAAGCAGCCCTTCAAGCCGTCCTGCGACCAAGGTGTAGACTGATCAAAAGCGCCAATGAACATTTCAAAGGTACGAACAGCATCTGCGCCGAAATCGTGTACAACCTCGTCAGGATTGACAACATTATTTCTTGATTTAGACATCTTTTCACCGTTTTCACCCAGAATCATTCCGTGTGAGGTGCGCTTCATGTACGGTTCTTTTGTAGGAACAATGCCGATATCATAAAGGAACTTATGCCAGAACCGCGAATAGAGCAAATGCAGCGTAGTATGCTCCATACCGCCGTTATACCAATCTACCGGCGACCAGTATTCAAGCGCTTCCTTTGACGCGATCTCATTCGGATTATGCGGATCCATATACCGGAGGAAATACCAGCTTGACCCTGCCCATTGCGGCATTGTATCGGTCTCACGCTTTGCAGGCGCTCCGCAGTGCGGGCAGGTAGTATTAATCCAGTCATATGCCTTTGCAAGCGGGGATTCACCGTTTTCGCCCGGCTCAAACTCCTCTATTTCAGGCAGCTCCAGCGGAAGCTCCTCCTCAGGAATCGGAACCCAGCCGCATTTTTCGCAATAAACAAGAGGTATAGGCTCGCCCCAATAGCGCTGACGCGAAAACAGCCAGTCACGCAACTTATAATTGACCTTCCTTTTGCCCAGTCCCCGTTCTTCAAGCCAGCTTATCATGGTAGGAATAGCTTCCTTCACCGACAGTCCGTTAAGGAAATCGGAATTGATCATATTTCCCTTATATACATCCGTATAAGGCTCCTTCTGTACATCCTCGCCGCCGGAAACCACCTCAATTATCGGCAGATCAAATTTCTTGGCGAAAGCCCAGTCACGGTCATCATGCGCGGGAACAGCCATAATAGCGCCCGTTCCGTAAGTTACAAGAACATAATCCGAGATGAATACCGGCAGCTTATTACCGTTTGCAGGATTTACGGCATATACGCCCTTTAATTGTACACCTGTCTTTTCCTTTGCAAGTTCGGTACGTTCAAACTCGGATTTTTTTCCTGCAAGCGTGATATAATCGCGTACCTCGTCCGGATTTTCGAGTGTCGGCAAAAGCTTTTCAACCAGCTTATGCTCCGGCGCCATTACAACATATGTTGCTCCGAACAGCGTATCGCAGCGCGTTGTATAAACAACCATATCATCGCCTGAGGTAAGTGTAAATTTGACCTCCGCGCCCTCTGAACGTCCTATCCAGTTTTTCTGCTGCGTTTTTACCCTTTCAATATAGTCAACCTCGTCAAGATCTTGTATAAGCCGCTCAGCATAGTCGGTAATTCTGAGCATCCATTGACTCTTTCTGCGCTGTACGACCTCGCTGCCGCAGCGTTCGCAAACGCCGTTTACCACTTCCTCATTTGAAAGCCCTACCTTGCAGCCTGTACACCAGTTTATAGGCATTTCTGTCTTGTATGCAAGGCCTTTTTTGAAAAGCTGCAGGAAGATCCACTGCGTCCACTTATAGTACTCCGGATCAGTAGTATTTACCTCGCGAGACCAGTCAAAAGAAAAGCCGAGCATTTTAAGCTGTCTGGTAAAGTTGGCAATGTTATTCTTTGTAACAATTTTAGGATGAATCTTATTCTTTATTGCAAAGTTTTCGGTAGGCAGTCCGAACGCGTCCCAGCCGATAGGATAAAGGACGTTATATCCCTGCATCCTGCGTTTTCTTGCTACAATATCCAAAGCGGTGTAGCTTCTGGGATGTCCGACATGAAGTCCCTGACCGGAGGGATACGGAAATTCTATCAGCGCATAAAATTTTGGCTTTTCCGAGCCGTTTACTGCATGAAAGCAACCGCTTTCCTCCCATTTTTTCTGCCATTTTTTCTCGATTTCGGAAAAATTATAGCTTTCCATTCAATACATTCCTTTCGTTTTTATACCACGCTTTACAATTATACTAAATACCGGCATCAATTCTCGGCGCATCGTCCCACAGGCGCTCTAGCGCATAGAATTGCCTTGTTTCCTCCTGCATAATATGCACTATTATATCGCCGTAATCCATCAGGATCCAGCTTCCGCCCGCATACCCTTCCTTATGAACGCACCGCACGCCTATCTCGTCCATCTTCTCCTCAACTGCATCTGCGCATGCACGCACCTGCACGCCTGAGCCGCACTCGCATATTATAAAATAATCGCCGAGCGAGGTCAGTTTTGAAATGTCGAGTATGTCAATGTTGCGGGCCTTCTTGTCATCAAGCGCTTTCGCAATCGTTTTAATACGCTCCATATAGAAAAGTCCTTTCGCAATATTACATTTCTTTTATATTACTACATTTTTCGCCGTTTGTCTATATATAAATCTTACAAATTTTTCAAAAGCCATTCTCTTACGGCATATGCGCCGGGGTGTACTGGATTCGCGCTGCTGAGGTTATACTCAATTGTGGAATTGATGCACATAAGTGCCGCTCTGTCAAGATTTTCGTGCGCTGCTTTTCGTATATCCTCAACCCCCGGAAAGCTTCTGCCCTCTTCGCACATATCAGCAACAAAGATAATCTTATCAAGAAGCATCATTCCCTGACGTCCGACAGTATGCCATCTGACTGCTGATGTTATCTCGCCCTCGGTCAATCCGAACAGGCACTTTATAAGCTCTGCGCCAAGCTTAGGATGCACAAGCGCAGGAATAGTCCTTTCCACCGGGTCAAGCTCTGCCTCAAGCTCCCCGCACATCACAAGCGATGTTTCATAATCAATATTTTTCGCAATATCATGGAGCATTCCGGAACGCCATGCAGTATCGCGGTCTGCTCCGTAGATATCCGCCAGTTCGGCTGCAAGCTTCGCCACACCGATGCTATGCCTCAGCCGCTGCGGCTTTAAAAGTCTGGTCAATACCTCCATATCAGAGCCATGATCGCGGTAAAGTCCGTACTTTTTTATAAATTCTCCGACAGCGGGCGGCGTATGCTTCATCATGAGGTCATAATCCGCGCGCAGCGCCGTTGATGAAATATCAAGAAATTCGCCGTCAATTTCAACAATGTCGGCATTGTACTTTTTTCTTATCGGCTCAATTACCCCATGCAGATTATTGCGCTTATATACCGCAATCGTGCATAAAGAGCAGATTTGTTCCGGCATATACCATGTGTCCAAAGCCTCAAGCGAATCGCCGCCGATTATGAAATATATTTTACCCTCCGGATACAGCTTTGAAAAAAATTTTAATGTGTTTACTGTATATGAATATTGCGGTCTTTTTACCTCCCAGTCACAGGCAACAAGCTCCGGCTCACCGCGTACTGCAAGCTTTAACATAATATGCCTAAGCTTTGCGTCAAGAATTTTATTTTCCCTTTTATGCGGAGGATTTCCGCCTGTCATCATGATGACAAAATCCAGTCCCAGCGCCCTTCTTGCCGCTTTTGCCACGGCAATGTGCGCATTGTGAACCGGGTCAAAGGTACCCCCGAAAATTCCGATCTTCCTCACAAAAAAACACCTCTCATGCCGCAGGACTATTTTTTAGGCAGTTCAATTTTGCGGTTCTGCTCTTTAGGCGCGCGCCGGTACAGCACAAACCGTGAGCCTATCGCCTGCACGCTCTCCGCACCAAGCCTTGCGGCTATCTCATCTGCCGCCGTTCTGGTATCAAGCAATGCCGTTTCAAGAATGCTTACCTTTATAAGCTCACGCGCGTCAAGCGCGAGCGAAAGCTGGGAAACCAGTACATCGGTTATTCCTTCCTTACCTATCTGGAATATCGGCTGCAAGCCATTTGCCAGTTTGCGCAGATATGCGCGCTGCTTGCTTGTTATCATTTACAGTTCTCCTTTGTTCAATTCATTCGTATAAAATTTAAGTTTATACTCTCTTTAAAGTTATTGTTTCATATGAAAAATCATGGTCTTCATATCTCAGCTCAATGCCCCTGTTCATAAGCTCCGAGCCGTAATAACGTTCGCCCGTTTCCGCACGCTCATACATCGCATCACACAAAAGCCCTCTCAGTTTCAGCCGTTCTGCGATCATTCCGACAGTAAAAAAGGCACGTGCAGCAAGTGTAAACGCTTTGCTTCCGTCCTCCGACACCGTTTCCCACGCGCAGTATTCGCCCTCAAACGGGTTTTGCAGACGATAAAATCTTCCTGTGCGCAAAAGCGTGCGAAGCTCTTTATATTGCTTTATCTGTTCCTTAACCTCCTCAAATTCCTGTTCGGACAGCTTTGTTATATCAAGTTCATATCCGAACGAGCCTGTCATTGCCACAGCGCCTCTCATGCCCAATGACACCGAGCGTAAACTCTGATGATTTGGAACAGCGGTTATATGCGCAGATATTGACGACATCGGATATGCAAACGATGTTCCGTATTGTATTTTAAGCCGCGCAACAGCCTCAGAATTGTCGCTTGTCCATATCTGCGGCATATACGCAAGCACACCCGGATCAAAGCGTCCGCCGCCGGCTGCGCAGCCCTCGAAC
This sequence comes from uncultured Clostridia bacterium, assembly GCA_945948775.1. GTDB lineage: Bacteria > Bacillota > Clostridia > UBA1381 > UBA1381 > HGM11525. The sequence continues at coordinate 2,952 of CAMFCK010000024.1, read as the reverse complement.
AGCACCTCCGGAAATGCCGTGCATATCGCGTCCATAATTCTATAAAAGCCCAGAGTATATTTATGAGAATAGCCGAGCGACGGGCGGTCGGTCATATATCTGTTCATATCCCATTTTACATAGGATATGTTTGCTGATGAAAGTATTTTTGACACGCTCTTTATAACATATTCGCAAACATCATCACGCGACAGGTCAAGGATAAGCTGACTGCGCATCTGTGCGCCCTCCCTGCCCGGTACATGTATTGCCCAGTCGGGGTGCGCGCGGTATAAATCGCTGTCAGGACTGACCATTTCCGGCTCAAACCACAGACCAAATTTTAGTCCCATCGCGTTAATCTTCTCAGCCAGTCCTGAAATTCCGTTCGGCAGCTTATTTTTATTAACATACCAGTCGCCTAAAGAGCTTGTGTCATCATCTCTTTTGCCGAACCAACCGTCATCAAGAACAAACAGCTCACAGCCGGCTTCTGCTGCCTTTTTTGCTATAGCTAACAGCTTTTCCTCACTAAAGTCAAAATATGTTCCCTCCCAGTTATTAATCAAAACCGGGCGGTCAAGTCCCGACCACTTGCTTTTGCACAGATTACGGCGGTACACGTCATGATAGCTGTGCGACAGCGTCTCAAAGCCGCAGGGCGAATATGCCATTACGCATTCCGGCGTCATTATGCTCTCTCCGCATGCAAGCTTCCAGCTGTATATCAGCGAAAAGCCGTATGCCTCGCCGTGCGTTTCGTCTGTTCCGGGCGCGCAGACTATCACAAACGGATTTACACCATGGCCGCTTATCCCGCATGCGCCGGATACTTGCGGAGTACTGCCCGGCTGTATGTGTGTTCGAACCATTTCACGCTCTTTTGCCCAATGACCGTAAAAATGTATCATTTCATACTCTCCGACAGGAAGATCAAGGCTTACCGACATCGCCCTAGTAACCTCGATTTGTGCGCCGGAAGTATTTACTATTTTTACACTTCTTGTAATTATATCGTACTCGTCAAATACGCTGTAATATAATATAGCCGCAAAGCCTGCCGTTTCGTCCTCAAGGGTTATCTCAAGCGTCATGGCATGATTTTCGCCTTTGTACAGCGAGGGCATTCCGTCCACACTGTACTTGCCGTCATAAATTTTATGCGATTTGTATTTTAAGCGGGATACCGCATTTCCCTCACCGTTAACCACGGTATAAGCAGGCGTACGCAGATCATTGTATCCGTATGCCGGATATTCCTGCGCTGCATTTAAAAGACTCGTCTCGTCCTTCGGCGCGATATTTCTATTTTTTACATACCATGGGATATTTGCCGAATAATCACGGTCTGCTATTTTGCCGCCGTAATAATAATGCACAACGTCACCGTACTCATTGATACATATAATATAGCTTATATTTCTTCCCATCAGATGAAATGTACTGCCGTTTTTTATAATCATAATATGCCTCTCCTTTTAATCTAATTCTTTATATCCGCGATAGGTTGCTTCAAGCCGGTATATCGGCATCCCCTGCTGTGAAAATTTCTGTTCGTATTCTGTCATAACATTTTCCGTAAAATCCGAATTGTGCAAATCAAGCGAAATATTTGAAAGCTTAAATCCGTTTTCACAAAATGAATTAAGCGAAAACTCAAACAGTGCCCTGTTGTCAGTTTTAAACCAGATATATCCGCCCTTTTTAAGCACCTTGTTATATACATTCAGAAAATTTGCATGAGTCAGGCGTCGCTTTGCCTGTTTTTTCTTTTTCCACGGGTCGGAGAAATTAAGATATATCCTCTCCACCTCCGCCGGCGCAAAATATTCCTCAAGACGCGCCGCGTCAGCTATTATAAACCGCAGATTAGGATAGTCTTTGTCCTTGGTAAGCTCCAGTCCCATCAGGATAACGTCAGGAATGACATCTATCGCAATAAAATTTGTATCCGGATAACGCTGCGCCATCTGCGCTATAAACTGCCCCTTGCCGCTGCCGATTTCGACATGTATGGGGTTATCGTTGCCAAAAGCCTCGCTCCAGTGCCCCCGGAAAGTCTCCGGCTGCTTTATCCACCGTTCTCCGGCGCGCTCCAGGCGTTCCTCGCGGTGACGTTTTTTTCTCATTCGCATATTGTAACAATTTCCTTTCAAAGAAAATACAACATATTATACATCATTTCAGTACAAAATGCAAGTAAAAAATAGCCTTTATTCCTGCCTTCATAAAACAAAAAACTGCGAATATACGCAGTTTTTTGTTTATCACTTACCGGTTCATTACAAAAGCGTTTGTAACATTGCCGTCTACCACCATCATAAATGCCATCTGAATATTCTCTTTTATATAGTCATCATCCAGCCAGCCATATCCGTTTTCATCAAAATCTCTTCTTGATACACCATTGAAAAAATAACCGTTTGAAAACGCATATATACCATATGTATTTCCGCTCATATCACAGGAATATATTTTTGTATCGCTTGTGAAGGAATAATCATATGCTCTATCTGAGTTAACATAATATCTTCCGTCGTCATCCTTGTCAATAGGCGCAACCTCAACATAATTTGTCCCCACTCCGATAACCGGCGCTAAAAGCAGCTGTATTGCCCTGTCTCCCGCGATAGCCCGTTCGTCAAGAGTCACCATCCAGTCATCTTCATTATACATACCATAGTTTGCTCCCTGAGGCAGTTTAACAACATCCCTCATATCAGTAACCTTAAGGAGTTTATCCCATGCGCTGTCACCTACACCATAGCCCTTCATGACAATGTTGATCTGGTTGACAAAGCCATCCTCATCTATAGTATAGTAAAAAACAGAACCCTTTGTTATATACTTACTATCTACATACTGACCGTCATAATACACATCAACTGCTTCGGATATATAAAGCTTCTCTGCAGCTTGCGCACCATCCTTAATGGCATACAGCGTGTAGCAGTCCTCTGTTCTGGAAGCTTC
>CAMFCK010000023.1 GCA_945948775.1 uncultured Clostridia bacterium | reverse complement strand
TAAAAAATTACCGTCCTCCATACCGCTGACTATTCCGCCTGCCGCAAGTCTTGTTACCGACTCCTTTGCATAATCGGAGATCATCTCATGATCATAAAACACATTCGGCTCTCCTGAGGTATCAATTCCGAACAGGTCGGCCGCTCTTGCAAGAATAACCGCCATATCCTGTCTTGAGATATATTCGTCTGCACCGAAATAGCTGTCACTTTTGCCGTGAATAATGCCTGCCTTATACGCGGAGGCTATGTATTTATAGCTCCACAAGGTTTCCGGAACATCTTCAAAGCTTACTTTTGCGTTATTGTCTACGAGCGAAAACGCTTCGACTATTATCTTTTCAAACTCTCCGCGAGTGATCTCTGCCTGCGGCTCAAACTTTCCTTCTCCTCTGCCTGCAATTACGCCCTTTTCGGCAAGCGCTTCAATAGCAGTCCGTGCCCATGCCGCACCGTCCAGATCGCTGAAGGAGATTTTCGGCTTCTCGCTGCTTATTCCGCTGTATGCGCCGAAAGGAGCCGTCGGCTTGCCGCCCGTGCTGCCGCCTGAGGCGCCTCCTCCCGATGAGCCGCCGGAACCTTCGGAGCCGCCGCTTTGCTGATTGTACAGCGTTTTAAGTTTCGCCGGTATATCCTTATAATTCTGTATATTCAAATTTCTTAAAGCCTTATACACATCTGCTCCGCTGTTCAGATATTTGGAAGCTATGCTCAAAAGTCCCTTCTGACAGTAATATCCGAGTGCCTCCTTACCCATGCCCCAGTCGCACGAATTGATAACTGACGTCAGAACCGCACCGTCAAAGGCTTCGCTTATACCCTGCTCATCTATTGTCAGCTCGTCTAATTTCTGTGCCTTAAAATAATCAGAGATATTCTTCTGCGAATCATCAATCTTATCCCAATATGTCAAATCAAGACCGGGGATATTTCCTACCGCCTCGTTTATTTTTTCAGTGCTGCCGGAGGAGATAAGCTGCGCATAGCTGATTATCCTTTTCATAACCGAGGAAAGCGTTTCGCAGGAATTAAGGACATCTTCGTCAGTTTCGTATTTCACCTCAACCGCCTGTATCTCTTTTTCGGCTCTCTTTTTCCAGTCGGTGCTCAAGCCGACAAAATCAGACAAGCTGATGCCGAATACCTCGGGTCTTTTTTTGATAAGTTCCGGTATGCTGCTTGTATCGGCGTTCAGTTCTTTTAATATTTCTACGATCTCGTCATATGAAACATAATATACTTTTGTTTCGGTTATTTTGCCGTTTTCCCCTATGCGAATGACATAATTGCCCGTTTGCTCATCTGCCGGGAAGGAAAAATCATCAAAAACATACTTTTCTCCGTCAAAATAGCCCTCGTTTGTATATATAACTCTGGTTTTGTCTTCATTTAACATTTGTATCGTGGGGATCTCCACTCCAAGCGTATCGGAAACGCTTACCGACACTCTTCTGGTTACCACCTCGGTCTTAATATCCGCCGCTTGGACGCACAAACCGCCCGCGAGTATAAACGCACAGCTCAGCAAAATATATTTTTTCATATAAATTCAGCCCTTTATCTTAAAATAATCATATCTCTCACTATACCGCTGGAAACGAGTGCCACAAATCTGTCGCCGATAACAAGCTCCTCATAGCTTGCAACTGAAACGCTGTTATCATCCTTTTCCCGTATCGCCAGCTTACACTGCGACATCAGACCGATATAATTTGTTCCCTCCCCGGTGGTTGAAACATCAAAATCAATATATGAAGTGCCTTTTTTCCTGACTGTACCGTATACCAGTCTTCCGCTCCACCTATAATCACCATTATCATTTTTCACGCCCGGCACCAGTGCTGCGCCATCGCTCGACGAACCATCCGCATTCATAATGGTTATTATTTTCTTTATTTTCTTATGGCTGTCCTCACCGATTTGAATTATATCGCCCTTTTGGACGCCGTATTTTTCCACGGTTTCATTGTCGCAGTAATATACCTGCTTGGAACCGTTTCCATACAGCGTCAGTTGAGTTCTTACATCTCCCTCATCTTCGTCATAGACTTCCTTCATCTTATCTACTATATAAAGAGGTGATTCGTTTGAAATGGATACGTCCTCAAGCTTTCCCTTTACCAATATAATATCTGCAACAGATGTGTCGCATTCATCGAACAGATACGCTTTATATTCGTAGCTGTATTCGTACTGATCACTGTATATAAATCCGTCACAGCTTGTATAAAACTGCTCTGCATCGCGCCATTCACTGTCAAGCGGCACCAAAAAGAATACAGTATTGGAATCCATTGCAAAGGTGCCGTTAAATATTTTATTTCTGCAGAAGAAGGAGGTGCCCTCAGAGAGTATTCTCAAGCCGCTTTTATCCATATATCTTCTGCCGCTGTCGGTAACAAAGCCGCCGTCGGCAGTCTGAATCTTTGCAATCTCGCCGTTATCATTTAGCGAGTAGCGTATCACATCACCATTTGAAAGGTTGGCATATGCGTACTCCTTGCCGCCGTTGCCGTCAGGGTTTTCTGCCGTTGCATTAAAGCGCACCTTTTCTTTTACCGGATAATCAACAAATATTCCCTCCGGCGTGAACAGCGATAAATATACATCATCCTCAATCTCATCTCTGTACACTCTGCGTACAACCCCTATCAGAAACGCTCCCGTGCTTTCGCTTTTAAAGAATGCAGCGTTTCCGTCATGCGCTATATAGAACCATCCGGTATTGCCGACCGCAAGGCTGGTTCTGAGAGCTTTGCTGATGCCATACTCAACGCCATCAATTAAAACAGCGTCGTCATCTATTCCGGTTACAGTTCCGGGCACCTGCGTTTCCGACACGATAACCTTTATCATTTTTTCCGTTTCATTTTTACTCTCGGCAACGGATATTACGCTGTCTATCTTGATTCCGGCAAGATTGACCAATCTGCCGCTTGTGTTTCGTATTTCGACAATATTTTCATCGGTTGACAAATCTATTTTGTCATTGCTCACACTTTCATAAATCACCTGATCGGCGGAGTCTACGTTTGCCACCTGATAATAAACATACTCGGTTATCTTTATTACTTCCGCTTTTCCGTCCGAGTCGTTGTCTATCAGGACAATGCCTCCGGTTTCTGGCAGGGTGTTTTTTATCTGACCGTATCCGCTGTATGCCTTTCCGTTATATATCACGTCGGCATTTTTATCAAGCTTTGCATTTTTTTGCCTTTGCTTATCGCCGGTATAATATGCTATCACCGAGTCTGTGGTTCTTTCCGGTATTAACAGATCTGCCTCTATTTCGAGAAGCTCGTTGTTTTTATGCTGCTCTGCCCAGACCACCTCGAAGGTGTCCTCGTCTTTATTTTCATAAACATAACATTCAACAGCATCGCCCAGATAATCGGCATATTCTTTGTATCTTAATTTGTATTTAACGGAATCTATTTCTATATTTCCCTCGCCGATACTGCGGTCTGCATCGGTAAGACCGGTATATTGATTTGCCGTTACAATTCCGCGTATTTTTGTTATGTTATAATATTTTGTAAGTATTGTTTCGCTGTCGGAAATCTCATACTTTACATCAGCGCTGATCACCTCCTCCATCAGCGCAGCGTCAAGCGAATTTTCAAGCATCCTGTATATATCGTCCAAGATTGCGCCACTTGCTCTGTTTTTGTTTATGCCGCTGTAAAGCTTCAGGCTTTTTGCAATATTTATCGTCTGCGCATTGCTTTGGATTACATAGCCGAGCCCTCGTAATATCATCACTGCCGCCTCGTCCAGAGTGACTGCGTCCTCCGGTCGGTATTCAAGTTTATCCGTATCGGTGATACAGCCTAAATCCTTCAGCAGCTTTATATCCCTTACATACTCATATGTCAGCTCAACATCTGTATACGGTTTTTTTGAAACATTGGTATAACTGTCCTTTTTCTGCAAAAATTTTACAAGTATTTTTGCAAACTCTCCGCGGCTTACCTCCTTTGTCAGATCCTCGGTCTCGCCATCATTAAGATCGTATACCGCTCCCAGCCGGCGCAGTTTTTTTGCACGCGCCTTGCCTTCCTCCTGATTTATGCTTACCGCATCGGTTTGTTCAGCAAGTGCAATCGCCGGCATGCACTGCATTACAGCTGCTGCTATAAGAACAAATGAAATAATGATCTTTTTGAATTTCATTTTGTTACAACCTCCATATGAATAATGCTTTATCCCAAGCTTATCTTTAAAGAATATTTTTAATTACCTCGGTATCATGTATACAACGGTCGTATGCCTTTGGCTTAGCGTACATATTTATTACATATTCTCCGCCCGCCGACTTGACAGTTACCCTTTCACCGTCCGACTTCAGCTCAAGCTCCGGCGTTTTTCCGTTTATGATCATAGAAAATACCCCATAGGTCTCTCCCAGGGCATTGAGGTCAACCTCTCTTTGCTCACCTTCAAAGCATACCAGCTCTATTCCGTTATCGGTAAGTCTGATCTCGCCCTCTTTTCCGTCAAACACCCATTTTTTTATATTTACGGTTATTGTTATATCCTTATCTTCATACACATAATCCGAGCCGTTTACCGAAAAGACTCCGCTCGTCTTATTTGCACCGAACTGCAAAGCAAATACCAGCTTATTTGCCTTAATAATCCCGTTTTCAAACAGATCCAGTATATAATGCTTATCTCCGTGATCCGTCGAAAAGCCTACAGCGGTAATCAGTTCGTTTCTGTTCATGCATGAGTATGCCATGCCGGACGCAAAATCGAAGCCGTCCTTTAAGCACCTAAGCCTCAGGCTTTTCGGCAGCTCGCTGTCCCATACCACCATCGAGGTCCGTCTTTGTACCCAGAGGTCAGTTTTTTGCAGCGCGCCGAACATATAGCTGTCTGTTTTATATGTATATGCTATCAGATCCGGACTATCAAAATCGCGTACTATTGTTGCGTCTGTATCACGCTTTCTGAGATTGTTCTCTTTATAGTAGGTTTTTTCCAGCCATAGTTCCTTTGAAAAATTATCATAATACTTTTGCGGACATTCCGGCACATTTATCTCCCACTCGCTCAGGCTTTCATTGTATGAGCCGAATTTTCCGTCTGTTGCATAGTAAACAAAATCCTTGTTTTCCTTATCGACATCAAAATCATGATACCCTCTCACATAAGGCGGTGCCAAATCGTCAAACGCCTGGCTGTAATGCTCGGATACCATTTCCCACAGATAGTCGTTAAGCTCCAGAGCCATTGCCCGGCATTCCTTATCCTTAAAGTATTTCAGCATTCTTGCTATCGAATCGCCGACAACCTTAAAGTAGCAAGGGCTGTTGTACTCGCTGTAAGCGCCGTTGAATTTTGTATATTCCCAGAAGCTTTTTAACTCCTCTCTACCCTTTTGTATAAGCTCCTCATTTTCCGTTATTTCGCCTATTGCAGCTATCGTAAAGCAGCTCATTGACGCAACATTGCTGTAATCTGATCCCGCATTTCTTTTCAGGCAGCAGCATGCCGCACGTCCGAGTGCCTCCTTTATTTCAGAAAGCAGTTCTCCGCTTATCAGGTCTGCCCTTTCGTTGACTATGTATATAAACGGTCTTGCAACAAATTCTGCCATATTATAATCCGGATCGGACATTTTATCAAGCGGTTCCTCAAAATAATACTGCCACAGACCATAGGTTTTGCTTGCGGGGTCTTTATCCTGAAGCTCGATTACCTTCCTTATAATATGCTCGGCAGTCTTATATCTGTATTCTATGCCGCACATATACACATACTGAGCATACATCGTATTATCCCTGACATCATGCGCAATGCCTGTTACATTTGTGTGAATTACATTCTTATGCTCGATTTTCACATATGTCAGACCGCAGGAATCATCCAGCCGCTTATCCATGCTTTCAAAGATCCTTCGGCTTATATTTTTGTGCCTATGCTCAACTTCTGCATTCATTACTTTTTCTCCTCGTTTTTCATAGCTTCTGTTAAACACAATATAACAAGAGCCTGCCCGTAAGTCATGGGGCAGCATACGACATTTTTGTATTCCTCCGCGCTGTCAAAAACAGGTGTTCCGTAAGAGCACTTTTCCACCGTTCCGTCCTCGGCAACACACCTTTTCAGCGCGCCGACCGCCTTCATCGCAGCATCATAATATTTATCTGGGATATAGCCCTTTCTTATTCCTTTTAAAATACCGTAGCAAAAGCCTGCCGTTGCGCTTGATTCCTCATACGAGCTTTCATCATCAATGATGGTGTGCCACATTCCTCCATCAGACTGATATTTTGCCAGCGCCTCCACCTGACTGTTCAGCGTATCGATCAGATATTCCTTCAGACCTCCGTCCACACTTACAATTTCTATATAGTCAACAATGCCGGCAGTGAACCAGCAATTTCCGCGTCCCCAATGGACCGCCGAAAAATTATTGTTTTCTTCAAAGCTCCAGCCATGATAGAACAAGCCTGCGCTTTTATCATACAGATACTTGATATGTACCAGGAATTGATGCTTGCTTTCCTCAATGTATTCCTGCTTATTCAAAATAACGCCTGCCTTTGCAAGGAACAAAACGGTCATATAAAGAGTGTCGGCCCACAGCTGCCCTTTATTTTCTATACCTGTGGTTATATGCTGAAGACCTCTGTCCTTTGTTCTGGGCATTTCGTTATAGACCCATGCCGACCATTCCTTAATATACTCCAGATATTTTTTGCTGCCTGTTTTTTCATACAAGAATGACATTGCAAGCATAGGCGCGCAGGTATTTACATTTTTTTCCGGCAGTCCCTCCTGTATTCTCGCGTCATACCATTTTTCCAGAAAATCCGTATACTTATCCTTTCCGGTCGCCACGGCATACTTGTATATTCCGTACAGTCCTACTCCCTGCGCCCATTCCCACTTGTTTATATCGATTATGCTTATGGGACATTCCTCGCTTATTTCGGATTTTTCTATTGTTATCATTCTTTCAACTATTTTGTCTATCATAATTACTTTCTTTTCATCCTTCCAGTTCTTGGTCAAAATACACAGATTAATTAAATTTAATTTATTATAATTGTATCACTTTTATAATAGCATTTCTTCTGTTTTCTTGACGTAATTTGCGGCTTTTTTTACAATTCTTGCGCTTATGGACAAATTTCTCATTTATTTTCCTCATTTTGAATATTGAAATCGCTTTCAATTATAAGCACATTGTATTTTTAAATATTTTACTTGCTTTTAAAATCATGTTATAGTATAATTTTATCAAGGAATCAGCAGAAGGAGGGTGAAATTTATGGAGTATAGCTTTATCGGAGGCACGGATGATCTTGATTTTAACAGCGATATCGGATTTTCATTAAACGAGCGCACCTATACCACACAGATCAGCATGGATAAAAACCATTATCACCATCACTATGAGCTTTTGTATGTGTACCGGAATTCGAGAATTCTGGAAATAGGCGGCGAGCAATATGCTTTAAACGAAAATTGCATAGCCTTGATTCCTCCGCTGCTGCCGCATAAAACTCTCCCCGGCGAAAAGTTTCCGCAAAGCCGGATGCTTATCAATTTCCGTCATGATTTTATAGAAAATATCAATTCTATACTGAAGGTAAACCTTTTTTCATGCTTTGATACACAGCAGCCCATAATCTCGCTTGCTCCGTTTATGAATGATTTTCAGTATATACTCTCAGCAATCAAGACGGACGCATCCGGAGAAAAAACAGACATGAATATCGCAAAGCTAAAAATACACATTTGCGATCTGCTTTTACTGCTTGTTGCACATTCCTCGCAGCAGAATCAATACGAAAACGACTGCTATAAAATATTGAAGTATATCGAAAAAAACTTTAATAAAAAGATAACATTAGAGCATCTTGAGGAGCATTTCCATTTCAGCAAATACACTATTTCAAGAAAGCTCAACTCCTTTGCGAACACAAGCCTCCCTAAATACCTTAATTCAATACGCGTAATTCACGCAAGAAAATTTCTGGAGGAAAATGACAGAATTCTTGATATTGTTGAAAAATGCGGTTTCTCAAGCCAGAGCGATTTTAATCGAGTATTCAAGGCTGAAACAGGTCAAACACCGCTTGAATATAAGAAAAATTTCTTTGAAAGTATAACAGAGATAGATCGTTCAGCCACACAATAAACCCCGGAAAAGCCAATTCGAGCCGAACAGCAGCAGACAGTTTATCCCCGAATCGAAAAGTCCGACTGCGGAGCTGAAGCTGTAGCTTCTGTCTATAAGACCGCGTCTGTATACAAATG
>CAMFCK010000022.1 GCA_945948775.1 uncultured Clostridia bacterium | reverse complement strand
ATATACCGCGAACCGGTTTTTTCTGATGTGGATTCAATACGCTGGAGCTACGGCTATATCGGCGCTGTTGCGCCTTATCTGTTCGGCGGCAAGGCAAAAGCGGGGCAGACAGAGCTTAAACCCGGCGAAAAGGTGACGCGCGAGGAATTCTGCGCCACAATGCTCCTGACCTACGGTCTTACTAACTCCTCCGTCCGCAATCCCGGCATATTAAGCTTCAATTTTTCCGATGCAGACAAGGTTTCTGCCGAATACAAGCGGCTGTTATGCGCGGCTGTCGAGCGCGGACTCATGTCCGGTTCGGACGGCAAGCTGAATCCCGGCGGACTTTTGACGCGCGCAGAGGCTTGTTCTCTTTTATACCGCGCGCTGTCGGTCAAAAACGGAACGCTTTCCATACAGCCTGCCGACCTCGGTGTAATACAGTCCAAGACTCCTCTTATAGGCGAAAGCGAGGCAACTCTTGAACAGGCAAAAGCATGGGCACAGAAAAACGGCGCTCCCGAGACATTTGTCAGCGCAGCGGATTTATACTGGAGCTTAGGAGAGCTGACCGGCATACGCGCAGACATACTCTATGCGCAGTCTGCCAAGGAAACAGGCTATGGCAAGTACGGCGGCAGCGTTCTGCCCGAGCAAAATAATTTTGCCGGCATAAAAAAATACGGTGCGACCGGCGATTCAACGGAGGATCATGAGGACTTTGAAACTCCGGAGGACGGCGTACGCGGCCATTTCAACCATATATCGGCATATATAGGCTTACAGCCTACAGGCGAGCCACACGGACGTTATTATTCCGTAAAGTCGCTTTCCTGGGCCGGCAGCGTAGTATATCTTGAGGAACTTGGCGGCAAATGGTGTCCGGATCTATATTACGGCTTTTCTATTCTGCATGACTACGTTGAACCAATGATAAAAACTAACTAAAGAGGAAAATCACAGTGTTACTTAGCGTTAATTCCGTCAGCAAAAGCTTTTCTGACGAGCTTCTGTTCGACAACGTAAGCTTTTCTATAGATGAAGGCGATAAAATCGGTTTTGTCGGCGCAAACGGTGCCGGCAAATCTACCCTTATAAGCATTCTTACAGGCAAAATTTCCGCCGACAGCGGAGAGGTATACAAAAACAAATATACAAAAATCGGCTGTCTTGAGCAGTATGCCTGCGCAGACAGCAGCAAGAGCATATATGATGAGCTTTTAGAGGTGTTTTCCGAGCTTGTGAATATTGAAGCGGAGCTTGAGGAAATACGCTATGATCTTGAAAACGACCGCCGCGGTGACGAAGTCTTAATTGAACGGCAGCAAAAGCTGTCCGACCGCTATGCCGCCGCGGACGGCTTCACCTATAAAAGCCGTATCCGCTCAGCTCTGCTCGGGCTTGGCTTTTCGGAGGAGGATTTTAAAAAACGTACCAACACGCTCTCCGGCGGGCAGAAAACACGTGTTGCGCTTGCAAAAATCCTGCTTTCCGACTGTTCGCTGCTCTTTCTTGACGAGCCTACCAACCATCTTGACATCGACTCGGTATGTTGGCTGGAGGATTTTATACGCACTTCGCGCGCAGCGTTTCTTATAATATCACATGATCGGTATTTTCTTGATCGTGTTACAACGCGCACCTTCTCTCTTGAGAGCAGGCGCTTTCATTCAATGAATCTGCCGTATTCCGCTTTTGCCGCTCAGCGTGATACAGAACGTCTCACCGAGCAGCGCAGCTTTGACAACACCATGCATGAAATTGAGCGGCTTGAAAGCGTCATTGAGCAACAGCGCCGTTGGAACCGCGAAAAAAACATAAAAACTGCCGAAAGCAAGCAGAAGGTCATTGACCGTTTGCGTGAAAGGCTTGTAACGCCGGAGCGCGCAGCAGAAAAGGCCGTGTTCCGATTTGATGCTGCGGCAGGAGGCGGCGACAATGTACTCATATGCGAGTGCGTCGGTAAAAGTTTCGGAGAAAAAGAGATTTTTTCAAACTTCAACATGCACATAATGCGCGGCGAAAGAGTTTTTCTTCTCGGCGCAAACGGCTGCGGAAAGACAACTCTTTTAAAAATTGTAATGGGACTTTTGCAGGCTGACTCCGGTACAGTCAGGCATGGCGCAAATATCAAAACCGGATATTATGACCAGATTCAGGAAAGCCTTTCACCGGAAAAGAAGATAATCGACGAGATATGGGATGAGTTCCCCAAAATGACCGAGACCGAAATCCGCAATGCTCTTGCTGCATTTCTGTTCCGCGGTGAAACGGTTCAGCGTGAAATCAGCAAGCTTTCCGGCGGTGAACGCGCAAGGGTAGAGCTCACCAAGCTTGCATTAAGGGATGTAAACTTTCTTATTCTCGACGAGCCTACCAACCATCTTGATATTTCCGCACGCGAGGCGCTTGAAAAGGCTTTGGACGGCTTTTCCGGCACCATCCTTGCCGTCAGCCATGACCGCTATTTCATAAACCGCCTTGCAACCCGTGTTGTATACATGGACAAAAACGGTACTGCAAGCTATGACGGAAACTATGACTATTATATGAAAAAGAAGCCGGAAAAGAGCGATACTCCCGTAACACGCAGCAGCGGTGTAAGCGCAGCGGAGGAATACAAGCTTGCAAAGCAGCTTGCCGCTAAAAAACGAAAGGCGGAAAATGACGCACGCCGCGCCGAAGAAAAGATAAACGCACTTGAATCGGAAATTGAACAAAACAATCTGTTGCTCACACAGACTGAAATTGCGACCGATTATGTCCGGGCAGGAGAAATCACGGATAAAATCTCTGCTCTTGAGGCTGAGCTTGACGAGCAATACAAAATTTGGGAAAGTGTGCAAAACGAGTTATGAGCATAAAACATATAAATTCACGCAAAAGCATGGGGATACTATGTATTCTGACATCGAGCCTTTTCTTTGCACTGATGAGCTTTTTCGTACGTCTTGCCGGCGATTTGCCTACCATGCAGAAGGCATTTTTCCGCAACTTCATAGCCGCAGTCTTTATGTTTTTTGTGCTGCTGAAGGGCGGCGGCTTCCGTCCGCAGAAGGGCAGTCTGCCTTATCTGCTGCTTCGCTCAACATGCGGCACGATAGGCCTTATATGCAATTTTTACGCGATAGACCACATGAACATATCAGACGCTAATATGCTCAATAAGCTTTCGCCGTTTTTTGCAATTATGTTTTCGGCTCTGCTTTTAAAAGAACGTGCAAACCGTTGGGAATGGGGCGCGGTGGCACTTGCATTTTTGGGAGCTCTCTTCGTAGCAAAACCCACCTTCAATATTGCAGGCTTACCGGCTATGATAGGTATTCTCGGCGGTTTGGGCGCAGGAACCGCCTACACCTTTGTGCGGCTTTTGGGGCAGCGCGGCGAACGCTCAGAAGTCATTATCCTGTTTTTTTCGCTGTTTTCAAGCATTGTGGTTTTGCCGTTCGCAATTGCAGGCTATCAGCCGATGTCTCTTCCGCAGCTTGTGTGCCTTATATTGGCCGGCTGTGCCGCGACCGGAGGTCAGGTATTTATTACACGCGCATACACCTATGCTCCCGCAAAGGAGATCTCGGTATTTGACTATTCACAGGTTATATTCGCAGCCGCCCTGGGATTTTTGTTTCTTGATCAGATACCCGACCGCTGGAGTATTCTCGGATATATCATAATTATCGCCGCTGCAGCCGGAAAATGGTATTATAATCTGCATTGCAAACAGAATTAATTACCGGCAAAAGCGCATATACAGCATAAAAAAAATAAATATTGAAAGAAAAAACTCAAAAAAACTTGACAATATTATCTTGCTGTGGTATTATATTATGGCAGTCTAAAAATGCCGCTGTGGTGGAATTGGCAGACGCGCGGGACTCAAAATCCCGTGGTAGCGATACCGTGTCGGTTCGACCCCGACCAGCGGCACCAGCTGAAAATGGCTTAAACTCTACGTTTACAGCCATTTTTTTATTGGTGCCTTAAGGCGTGGAAATAAACCCCCAGTTCTACTGGGGGAAGATAAAAAGCTTTAGCTTATGAAAATAAAACCTCCTGTGATATAATAGTAAATGGTTTGGCGACCGCACTACTAAAATATCGAGGAGGTTTTAAGCAATGTTAAAGAAAAATAATAATGAGATAAAACATACAGCACATTCAAGTTATAGATGTCAATATCATATAGTATTTGCACCCAAATTTAGGCGCAAAGAAATATATGGTCAGTTGAAAAAGGACATAGGTGAAATCATAAGAAAGCTTTGCGAACAAAAAGGGGTAGAAATAATAGAGGCAGAAGCTTGTCCAGACCATATACATATGTTGGTTAGTATACTACCATACATATAGCACAGTTTATGGGATTTCTCAAGGGAAAAAGTTTACTGATGATATTTGATAGACACGCAAATTTAAAATATAAATATGGTTTGCGACATTTCTGGTGTAGAGGATATTATGTAGATACGGTAAAGAAGTGGGATTTTGATGACGGTGATGAGGGGTGGACGGTCAGCTTTCGGCACAAATCATTTCAAAAGAACCATTTTTCCTCTCTCCGGATAATCTCGGCATAGATATAGACAAAAACACCGTTATTATAATACGTATGCGCCAGACAACTGATCGACCGCAGATGAAGGTATATTTCACCACGCCGGAAAGCCAGTCGCGGGAGGAAGCAAAAGCAAATGCTGTCGCAATAATCAAAAATGACGGCGAGTATGTGGACTATTACGTTGATATGCAGTATATAGACACATGGCGCGGCACGCTCAAGCAGCGCAGAATTGATCCGATAGACAACAGCGGTGCACTGGGCGAGATGGCAGTCGATTATATTTATATAATGCTCATTGAACAAACGCGATTTTCATTAAAAACTATTGACGAATATGCAATTAAGGGATATAATTATTGCATATAGATACTACATAATTGTCATTTCATCTGTGTGCGGATAATCCCGAAAAGAAGATTTTGCGGCTTTTGCCGAGCAAGTATATGTTCAGAAAGCATATAAAGTTATCATATTTTGCGCACATGCTGCGCATATGGAGGAAATGATCGGGCTGTCTGACGGCAGGTTCGGCAAAGCAGATAAAAATCCTCGTATTATAAGGCTTTTTCTGATATGTGTTATTAGACGCGAAAATAATCTCCGGTTCTACTAATGGAAGATAAAAAGCTGTGGCATATGCCAATAAAACCTCCGGTGATATAATAGTAAATGGTTTGGTGACCACATTACTAAAATATCAAGGAGGTTTTAAACAATGTTAAGAAAACTACTAATAAAATACAGCATATTCAAGCTACAGATATCAATATAACATGGTATTTGAGCCTAAATCCGGTATGATGATATATCAAAATGATAAACTGGATGGTTTTAAATATAAACATGAATAAATCCGGGAGGTTTAGCAATGAACAAGCAGGAAGCGGCACAGTTAAAGAAAGCACAGCTTATAATAATGGATGAGATACATCGTATATGTACAGAAAATAATATCACTTATTACATAATAGGCGGCACTTTGCTTGGAGCAAAACGTCACGGAGGTTTTATTCCATGGGATATTGACATAGATATAGCAATGCCGCGCAGCGATTATGACAGATTCAAATGTATTTGCAGCACTCAGTTAAATGATAGATTCGGGTATAAAGATTTTGAAAACACAGAATCATATAACCACCCGCATGCAATTGTTACAATGAAAAACACACAGCTTGTTGTTAAATATATGCGCTATAATAAAAGTGTAACGGCGTGGGAGATATATGTTGATATTTTCCCTCTTGATAATGCTCCGGATGATGAAAAGAAGCGAATAAATCAGGATAAGGCCATACAAAAAATCAAAAAACAGATTTGCTTAAAACAGGCATATCTGTATAGTGATAATTTAATAAAAAAAATTGTGAAGCGAGCAATAAGCACGGGTATGTTTTGGACAGATATTGACAGACTTAACAGAAAATTTGACAAGATAATAAGACTATACAACAATGAAGAAACGTTGTGTTTATGCTCAATGTCAAGTCATTATAGCTATAAAAAGCAGTGTATGGAAAGAGAAATATATGGTAAACCGAAGCTTATAGCCTTTGAGGATAGAAAATACTATGCTCCCGAAAAGGTAGAAGAATATCTTACAAGAATATACGGCGATTATATGAAACTGCCTCCAAAGGAAGAACAGGAAAAATATATGGATATATTTGAGAGCGTAAAGGTTTGGAACTAACAATGCGAAAAAAAGTTATTACAGCTTTAAAGGAAAAATATGACAAAATACAAGCTCCTGCAAAAGCATCAATATGGTTTTTAATCTGCGGTTTTTTGCAAAAAGCAATAGCAATGCTTACCATGCCGATTTTCACCAGAATTTTGTCGACAGAAGATTACGGCACATTTACTATATATCAGTCATGGTATAATATATTATCAATAATCGCCGGTTTAAACCTGGCAGCCGGCGTATACACGCGAGGACTTATTAAAAATTCACTAGACAAGGATAGGTTTACATCGTCCCTGTTGGGACTGTCCACGCTATCGACCGGCATAATATTTATTATTTATATTATTGGGCACCGACTATGGAATAATATATTAAAACTATCAACGTTCCTTATGGTATTGATGTTTGTTGAAATTATATTTCATACGGCTTTTCAATTTTGGTCAAACCGTCAGCGCGTAGAGTATAAATATAAAAAACTTGTCATTTTAACGCTGGCAAATATTGTTGCTTCTCAACTTGCCGGCATTATAATGGTGCTTAACAGCGATAGTCATAAGGTGGAAATAAAGATAACGATAACTGTAGTAATATGCGTTATAATGTTTTTTGGTTTATATATTAATATATTTAAAAGAGGCAAAGCATTTTATAATAAAGACTACTGGAAATATGCGTTGATGTTCAATCTTCCGCTAATTCCGCACTATCTTTCGCAGATAGTCCTTAATCAGTCGGACAGAATAATGATTGCCAATATTTGCGGCAAGGGCGATGCGGCGATATACGGTGTTGCATATTCACTGGCAATGGTAATGATGATATTAAACCAGTCAATATCAAGCACGATGAATCCGTGGATATATCAGACAATAAAGGATAATAAATGTGAAAGAATTGGCAAAATCTCATACAGTATTCTGATTGTTATTGCATTTGTCAATTTTATATTGGTTGCATGTGCGCCGGAATTGCTGACAATAATCGCGCCAGATACGTATAAACCGGCATTATGGATTATTCCGCCTGTTGCAGTAAGTGTTTACTTTACTTTTTTATACAATCTGTTTGCAACCTTTGAATATTATTTCGAAAAAACAAAATATGTAATGTTTGCAACTGTGTCAGGAGCTGTAATAAATATTATATTAAATGCAATATTTATACCTATGTTTGGGTTTGCTGCAGCGGGATATACTACATTAGTATGCTATATATTATATTCGTTTGCACATTATATCTTTATGAATAAGACAGTAAAAGCAAACCTTCCGAGGATTCAGATCTACAATATAGGTATTATCATATGTATTGGAGTTGCATTGTTGGTTTGCTCGGGTATCATCATAATATTTTATAATAATCCGATAATAAGATATGCACTGGTTGTTATGGGATTCACGGCAGTATTCCTAAAGCGTAAACAGGTACTAAACATTTTCAGACAATTGAAAGAACGATAATAAATAATAAAGAAAAGAGTCTGGTGAGAGGATAGATACGAAATATGAAAAAGTATAAAATAGGCTATACCACAGGCGTGTTTGATATGTTCCATATTGGGCATTTGAATATATTAAAGCGAGCTAAAGAGCAATGTGATTATTTGATAGTAGGGGTATCTACCGATGAATTGGTGCAAAAAGAGAAAAATAAATCTCCGGTAATACCATTTAAAGAACGCTGCGCTATAGTACAGGCTATCCGATATGTTGACCAAATAACCGTCCAATATAACAAAAATAAGAAAGAGGCATGGGAACAGTTAAAGTTCGATGCTATGTTTGTCGGGTCTGACTGGAAGGGAACAAAGGCATGGGATGATTATGAAAAACAGTTCTCTGATTTGGGCGTGGATATTGTATATTTAAGTCATACAGACGGAGTTTCAAGTACCTTACTTACCGATTATATCAAAAAACAGTTGGGATGAAAAACTTTTATTTACATAAGCAGATATTGACAATATGGATCTGAGTGAGGGCGGGGGTGCGGACATATTCTTGGACTCCCAAAGGAGTAAATAAATACGGAGGACCATTTACCAACATAGAGTTTAATCCGAACCGAAGCATTAACTGTCAGGCTAAA
>CAMFCK010000021.1 GCA_945948775.1 uncultured Clostridia bacterium | reverse complement strand
TGTTTCGCTCTTGCGGCTCTCTTTCTTTGTCTCTTCGGCTTTTACCTGCTGTTCGCGCGGCATACGTTCACGGTTCGGCTTTTTCTTTTTCTTGCTCCTGCCGCCCATGTTCTGCATCTTATCGCTTACCATATCCTCAAGACGCTCGCGCGTTTCGATGGTTTCAAGCTCAACCGTTGAGGTGCGTGTATCGACATATCTTGAGGTCTGCTCGGTCTTGATAACAAGATCCTCCTCCGACAGCTCCTCTGCCACGGCAACAACCGGTTCCTCCTTCTTTCTTCGCGGTGCCGGAGGCGCAGGCGGCGCTTTCTTTTCCTTGGCAGGCTTATTTTCCTCATTAGCAGGCTTTGTGCTCTTTTCCTGCTTTTTATCCTTCTCCTGTTTTTTCTCAACAGCCGGTGCAGGCTTTTTCTCCGCCTCCGGCTTCTTAGTTTCTGCCTTTTTTTCAGCCGGCTTTTCATCAGTCTTCTTCTCGGTTTTCTTCTTTTCAGCCGGCTTTTCTTTTGCCTCGACCGTTTTCTCCGGCTTTTTCTCCGGCTCCGGCTTGGGCGCACGCGCAGGCTTTACTATCGGCTCGTCACCCATATCATACATATTTGTAAAAATATCAAAAATTATACCAAGCTGCTCATCATTAAGCTGCGCTGACGGTCCCTTCAGTATATGCCCCATCTTTGCCAGCTTTTCAATTATCTCCTTGCTCGTCAGCTTAAGATCCTTTGCTATTTCCTGAACTTTAGGTTGTAATATGGCCATAAATTAACCCTTCCTTTCTTCGCTAACCTCTGCAATCCTTTTTTCTATCGCCGCGGCAAACCCCGCGTCATTTACCGCCACCACTGTCCGAAGCTCTCTGCCGATTGCTCTGCCAAGCTCCGCCTTTGTGGAATAAGTAATATATTTAACCCCATAATGCCTGCAGCAGTCGCATATGGCTTTTTTTCCATTAGCCGAAGTATCCTCCGCAATTATCACTAATTCTGCCTTGCCCGAACGCACAGCGTCCTCTGCGGCGTCGCTTCCGCCTGAGATACGCCCTGCCCGGCATGCCAATCCCAAAAGACCAAGCGCCTTATCCACTAAAACCACCCCTCTGCGTGCTGCATGCTCCGTTTTTACATTTTTCAATAAGCTTTTCATATAACTCATCGGGAATATTTTGCCTGAACAGCCGCGAGAGTGATTTTTTCTTTTTCATCGCCGCTATGCACTTTTCGTCGCGGCATACATATATACCGCGCGATTGTATGTTCTGCTTTTCATCTATAATTATGCTGCCCCCGGCTGCCGTCAGCCGCAGCAGGCTTTGCTTAGGAGCTTTTTTTCTGCAGCCCGCGCACATTCTTTCAGGGATATGCGTCACTTTCTTCACTTCCTGCTATAAATATATTATTCCTATTCTGCCGAAATGTCGATCTTCCAGCCTGTCAGTCTTACGGCAAGACGCACATTCTGTCCGGACTTGCCTATTGCCAGCGAAAGCTGATATTCAGGTACGGTCACTCTTGCCGACTTTTCCTCCTCGTTTATCTCAACGCTTAGAACCTTTGACGGACTAAGGCTTGCTGAAATAAATTCAGCCGGATTTTCACTCCACTTTACAATATCTATTTTTTCGTCCTTAAGCTCGTCGCCAATCGCCTGCACGCGAACACCCTTCGGGCCGATGCATGCGCCCTGCGGATCGACATTCGGATCCTCTGACCAGACGGCTATCTTTGTTCTTGAGCCTGCCTCGCGCGCTATGCCTTTTATTTCGACAATTCCATCCGCAATTTCCGGTATCTCACGGTAAAATAATCTTTTCACCAATCCGGGATGTGTTCTTGAGAGCATAATCTGCGTTCCCTTTGTACCGTTGCGCACCTCGGAAACATAGCATTTTATCATCTGACCGACCTCATAGCGCTCATTGGACGGCTGTTCGTTAACAGGCAGCATTGCTTCAAGCTTGCCTATATCAACAAACACATTTCCGCGTTCTATACGGCTTATGCGTCCGCTTATTATATCATTTGCTTTTTCGGTAAATTCGCTGTATATTATACCGCGCTCCGCCTCGCGTATACGCTGCGTTACCACCTGCTTTGCCGTCATAGCGGCAATTCTGCCGAAATTCCGCGGTGTAACCTCGATGTTGACAATATCTCCCACCTCATACACACCGCTTATATTCTTTGCTTCTGCTATCGGGATTTCCTCCTGAGGATCGACATAATCCTCTTCATCAACAACGGTTTTCTGCATATAAACATGTACGCCGCCGGTTTCCCTGTCGATCTGAACCTCAACATTCTGAGCCGAGTTGAAGTTTCTCTTATATGCAGCCACAAGCGCCGCCTCAAGGGCGTCCAGTATTACATCCTTTTCAAGCCCTTTTTCCTCGCACAGGTCTGCAAGAGCGTTCAATAATTCTTCATTCATTTTTTATAACCATTCCTTTCCGTGCCGATAAGCACTTTCAAAACCGCATATCTGCGTATTATTATCAGAATTTAAACAAAAGCCTTATATAAACTGCTTCCTTTGCCGGAATTTCGCAGCGTTCTCCGTCTGCTTCCACTACTGCGGTACCATCGGAAAATCCGGCAAGAATGCCTTCGATTTCCTTTTTGCCGTTTTTTGCCGCGTAAAGCTTAACTTCAACTTCACGCCCGATATAATGCATAAATTCACGCTCGGTAGTCAGCTTCCGTTCCGCTCCCGGCGAGGACACCTCCAGCATATACGCTTCTTCTATCGGGTCAAGCGCGTCAATTCTATCTGAAAACGCACGGGAAAACCGTTCGCAGTCGTCTATGCCAACGCCGCCCTCCTTGTCAATATAGAGCCTGAGAAAATATTCCCCGTCCTCCCTTTTATATTCGGCATGGACCAGAAATACCCCCTGTTCCTCCGCCAGCTCATCGCCGATGCGGTATGCCAGCTCCTCCGTTTTGTTTGCCATAGCGTCACCTCGCAGATTTTTTTCAAATGAAAGAGTGGACTCGAAAAAGTCCACTCATAAAGTAAATACATTATGCTGTTACAGCCATTATATCACATATTTTCAGTAAATACAAGTATTTTTTATAAAATAATCAAATTTTTACAGTCCAGCCGAATTTATCCTCTATTTTACCCCACTGAATGCCGGTAAGAGTATCATAAAGCATCTGTGAAACCTCGCCGATTTCGCCGTTATTAACCGGCATTACAAGATCCGCATATTTCAGCTCGCCTATCGGTGAGATGACCGCAGCTGTGCCTGTGCCCCACGCTTCCTCGAGTTTTCCTGCTTTGAATGCCTCAACAAGCTCATCAATAGACAGCCTTCTTTCCGATACTTTATAGCCTTTTGCCTGCAAAAGCTCAATAATAGACATTCTTGTAATGCCGCCGAGGATAGAGCCTACCAGCGCCGGAGTAATAATCTCGCCGTCAATTTTGAAGAATACGTTCATTGAGCCGACTTCTTCTATATATTTGCGCTCAACGCCGTCAAGCCAAAGCGTCTGGATATATCCCTGTTCTGCAGCTTCCTCCTGACCTTTCAGGGAGATAGCGTAATTCGCACCCGCTTTTGTAAAGCCTGTGCCGCCTACAACCGCACGCACATACTTCTGTTCTACAAATATCTTGACCGGCGCAAGCCCGTCCGGGTAATACGCACCTACAGGCGACAGTATTATAGCGAAAATAAGATGCTCCGCAGGGTGAACGCCTACATGTGCGTCAACAGCAAAGATATACGGTCTTATGTAAAGGGAAGTGCCCTCTGCAGACGGAACCCAGTCCTTGTCCACGTCAACCAGCGTCTTGATTGCCTTTATAGCAAATTCCTCATCTATCTTCGGTATGCAAAGACGGTCGCAGGAAACATTCATTCTCGCCATATTCTTTTCCGGGCGGAAAAGCTGAATTGAGCCGTCTGCTGTGCGGTAAGCCTTAAGCCCCTCAAAAATCTCCTGTGCATAATGCAACACCATCGCCGCCGGATCAAGTTCAAATGGCGCATAAGGAACTATCCGCGCATCATGCCAGCCCTCACCCTTGTCATAGTTCATAATGAACATATGGTCTGTATAGTATTTCCCGAAGCCGAGATTATTTTCATCTGCGGGTTTCTGCTTCGGCGCCGTAGTTTTTGTGATTTTGATTTCCATTAACCATACTTCCTCTCAAAATTCTGATTAACTTATATTATATCCTTTTTTTCCCCGATTGTAAATAGGCTTGCAATGAATTTTTGACCAAAAATGATAAAAATTTTTATACTTAATTTATATATAAATTGTTCACATCAATCTAATATTTTCTAAAACAGCGCCTCAGCCACATCAAAACAGCGTTATTTGCCAATATCGTCCGCATCAGGTGTACCGCCGCTGAATTTTTAACCAAAAATCAAGGAATATTTAGAAAAAAGCCGTCATTTTGCAAGAAATTTGTCGTTTGCCGGCATTGTTCTCTTGACATAATGCACCCGACTTGATAAAATATAATGTAAACGTGTATACAAAAAACGCGTATAAGCATTATTGATTATACAAAATATCAATAGCACCAAGCCGTCATATAAAATAAAAGGGCATGGCCTCTGCGTTATAACACACACGGCGCAGGGCAGAATTTATTCATAAAAAGGAGGAGTTTATTTGAAGATGACCGGTGCGGAAATGGTTGTAAAAGCATTGGAGGGGAATGGCGTGACCACTATCTTCGGATATCCCGGAGCTGCCAACTGTCCAATCTTAGATAAATTGCCTGACTCCGCCATCAAACACATTCTTGTCAGAAACGAGCAGGGCGCGGCGCATATGGCATCCGGCTATGCACGTGTGACAAAGCGTCCCGGAGTTTGTACCGCCACCTCCGGTCCGGGGGCAACAAACCTTATTACCGGTATTGCTACTGCTTATATGGACTCTGTCCCCATGATTGCTATTACGGGGCAGGTAGTTTCGGGGCTGCTCGGACGCGATGCGTTTCAAGAGGTTGACATCACCGGCGCAACGCATCCCTTTACAAAGCATAATTACCTGATACGCGACGGACTGGAAATTCCCCGCGTTATAGACGAGGCGTTCTATATTGCAAGTACAGGACGTCCCGGACCTGTGCTTATTGATATACCTATGGATCTTTTAAAGGCTGCATACGATTATCCCGAAGGAAAAAAAGAGCCTATCGTAATCCGCGGCTACAAGCCTATAGGTATGGGCAAGGCGCATGAAATGCAGGTAAAAAAGGTGGCTGAAGCAATAAAAGTCAGCCAAAAGCCGGTAATTCTTGCAGGAGGCGGAATAGTTTTATCCGACGCCACAAAGGAGCTGCGTGAATTTGTCAGCAAAACCGGTATCCCGGTTGTCACCACAATGACCGGCGTCGGCACCATTGAAGGCGGAAGCAATCTTTGCTACGGCATGATCGGCTCGCACGGAATAAAAAGCGCGAATATGACGCTCAATCATTCCGATCTTGTGATAATACTCGGTTCGCGCCTTGGTGACCGCTCGGTTGCCAATGCTGCCGGACTTGAGAAGCGTACAAAGCTTATCCATATCGATATTGATCCGGCAGAAATCGGCAAAAACATTTTCCCGGATATTCCTGTTGTCGGTGATATAAAGGATGTTTTAACTCAGCTGATGCCTCTGCTTTCAGATTATCATACGCCTGCTGAATGGAAGGAATATGTTGACCGAATCCGCAGCGACTGGACTTTTGAGGAGGAAACAGAGGACAGCGGCTTTGTCAATCCGCGGTATTTCGTAAAGCGTCTTTCGGAAAAGACCGGCTCAGACGCCTATGTTTCCACAGAGGTCGGACAAAACCAGATTTGGGTTGCAAACAACTACAAATTTACCGATCCCAGACATTTTATTACCTCTGCCGGCTTTGGCACGATGGGCTACGGTCTGCCGGCAGCAATAGGCGCATCGGTTGCGTCGGGTGAAACGGTTATCGCGGTCATGGGCGACGGAAGCTTCCAGATGGATCTTGCCGAGCTGGGTACTATGTGCCAGTGGGATATTCCCGTCAAGCTGATAGTGCTTGAAAATCACCGTTTGGGCATGGTGCATGAGCATCAGTTCATCAATTATAAGTCAAATTACTATGCGGTTTCACTGGAGGGCAGTCCGGACTTCTGCAAGCTTGCGGAGGCATATGGTATTCCTTCTATGAAAATAAACGAAAATTCTGAGATAGACAAGGGTATTGACGCGCTTTTGGCTGATAAAAACAGCTTTATGCTTGTTGTTGAGGTTGATCCGTTCGAGCAGACAGGCGGCGCGCTTAACTCACATCATCTGCCGAAGGGGGTTGAATAAGCATGGAATCCAAGTATATTCTTTCTGTTTTGGTGGAGGATAATTCCGGTGTTCTTTCAAAGGTTGTAGGACTTTTTTCCCGCCGCGGCTTCAATATCCATTCGCTTGCGGTCGGTGTTACTAACATTGAAGGCGTTTCAAGAATTACAATAGAGGTCATCGGCGACGAGCTTACCGTCGAGCAGATTTCAAAGCAGCTCAATAAGCTTATTGACGTTATCAAAATCAAGGTCTCAAGAAGTGATGAGCTTGTAAAACGCGGACTTCTGCTTGTAAAGGTAAAGATTTCACCGAAAAACCGTACTGAAGTAATACAGATTGCCGATATATTCCGCGCGAATATCGTAGACGTATCACAATCCACCGTAACCGCAGAGCTGACAGGCGGCGACTCTAAGCTTAATGCATTTTTGGAAATGCTCGCCCCTTACGGCATTGAGGAAACGGCAATGACCGGCATGATAGCGCTCGAACGCGGCACAAACGTATTAAAGGCTTAATTTTGTTAAACAATTTTCAATATATGAAAGGAAGTATAAAAAATGGCAAACATCTACTATGAACAGGACTGCAATCTCGGTCTGTTAAACGGCAAAACCGTTGCAATCATCGGTTTCGGCAGTCAGGGACACGCTCACGCAATGAACCTCAAGGACAGCGGTGTTAATGTAATCGTCGGTCTTTATGAGGGTTCAAAGTCCAAGGCAAAGGCTGAGGAATACGGACTCAAGGTAATGAATGTTGCAGACGCTACAAAGGCTGCCGACATTATCATGATTCTTATTCCGGACGAGCGCCAGGCTGATGTTTACAAAGCTGAAATCGCTCCTAACCTCTCCGAGGGCAAAACTCTTGCATTTGCGCACGGCTTTAATATCCACTTCGGTCAGATCAAGCCTCCCGCAGATGTTGACGTTATCATGATCGCTCCTAAAGGACCGGGACATACCGTACGTTCCGAGTACGTTGCCGGCAAGGGTGTTCCCTGCCTTATTGCTATTCATCAGGACGCTTCGGGCAAGGCTTTGGAAAACGGTCTCGCTTATGCGGCAGGTATCGGCGGCGCAAGAGCGGCTGTTCTTGAAACCACCTTCCAGTGCGAAACAGAAACAGACCTCTTCGGTGAGCAGGCAGTTCTGTGCGGCGGTGTAACAGCGCTCATGCAGGCAGGCTTTGAAACTCTTGTTGAAGCAGGATATGATCCCAGAAATGCATATTTTGAATGTATTCATGAGATGAAGCTTATTGTTGACCTCATCTACGAGGGCGGCTTCTCCAGAATGAGATATTCAATCTCCGATACTGCTGAATTCGGTGATTACGAAACGGGCAAGCGCCTTATAACCGATGAAACCAAAAAGGAAATGAAGCAGATTTTAAGAGAGATTCAGGACGGAACCTTCGCAAGCAAGTGGATCAGCGAAAACAAAAATGGTCGTTCACACTTCAATGCATGCAGAAGAATCGGTGCAGAGCATCAGCTTGAGCAGGTCGGCAAAACAATCAGAGAATTCTATTCATGGAATAAGTAATTTTTAACTTCACAAAAAGGCTGCTGCAAAGCTTTTTACGCCAATGCAGCAGTCTTTTTAATTTACAAACATTATAGCCTTGGGCATGTATCGACTCAGACACAATGCTAAACATGACAATCACCGCAATTAAAGAAGCATAATACCAACGTCCGTTCAGGTAAAATTCCTTATAAATAATGACTGCACAACACCGCAGGTTTTCGCAGTATTGTGCAGCCACTTAAATTATAGACTTTCAAATAAATCCTTCGTGCTTATTTCGTCAAAACGCGATTCTGCCAGGATCCGCTCTGCCTTCGACTGATCGTCCGCCTTGAATACAACCAGCGCGCCCTTATCGCCGCCGCCGATAAATGCATAAATATATTCAATATTTATGCCGCCGTCCGACAACAGAGCAAGCACTTCTGCAAGTCCGCCGGGCGTGTCCGGAACAGCCGCAGCCGAAACATCCGTTACCTTGACGCTTACACCGGATTGCGAAAGTAGCCTTTCCGCTTTTTCGGTATCATTTACAATCATTCTGAGTATGCCGAATTCTGTAGTGTCGGCAATGGATAGTGCTCTTATGTCTATACCGCCGCTGCCGAGAACTTTTGTGATTTCAGACACTCCGTTGCTTTTATTCTCTACGAATGCTGATATTTGCTTGATTATCATAACAAACACTTCCTTTCTTTAATATGTACCGGCGAATACTTGCCGGAAATTGGCGATAGACCATAAATATTTCTTAACCAAACTAATTTACGCACATATACCGAACAACTACGCAGGTACTCCAAGCCGCCGCAAGTTCGAGATA
>CAMFCK010000020.1 GCA_945948775.1 uncultured Clostridia bacterium | reverse complement strand
AAGGTCATTGAGACATCGGAAAGTCTTGAAAATGAAATATCTATTCTTGACCTGATCGCGCTTGTAATACGGAACTGGTGGATAGTTGCGATGGTGGGCGCAGTATTCGGGATAGCGGTATATGCTTACTGCAAGACGACCTCGGTTCCGACCTATCAGTCAACAGGAAGTCTTTATATAAATACTCAGCGCGAGCAAACGACCGATAATGTTGACGCAACTGCACTTATTAATACTGTAAATCTTATGCCGACGTATGTTAAGGTGCTGCAAAGCAGAACCTTCTGTACGCAGATAAGCGACGCTATTGACAATAAATATTCATATACCGAGATAAGCGGCATGATGTCTTTGACTCAGGAGGAGGACACAAATATAATGACGGTCAATGTCAGATGCGTTGACCAGATGGATTCATATGTTATATGCAACAGTATTATTGAAAAAGCCTCGGATGAGATTCTGCGCGTGTTTGAGGGCGGCTCGGTAAAGATAATTGACCGTCCGGAGACCACTCCGACAGAAATTGTTACAAATGCATATAAGCGCGGCGCTCTTGGATTTATAGTCGGTGCGGCTTTGGCAATATTCGTGCTGTTCCTGTTCAATATGTTTGATACGAGAATAGAAACCTCGGAGGAATTGACGCAGAGGTATAATCTTCCTATTCTCGGCGAGGTTCCGAATCTTTCAGAAGTTTCATGATGACAGATTCACTAAAAGAAAAGGACAGGTATTGATTTATGAAAAAATATAATAAAATACGTCAGTTTTTTAAATTTGATCTTCCCCAGAATAAAAAGCAGTCAACCGAGGGCGGTCAGAGAATAATCATTGATGATACGGCGCCGTTTGTAATTAAGGAGGCATATAAAACAGCCCGTACAAATATAATTTTTTCTGTATCCGGCATGGCGAAAACAGGCTGCAAGATGATTGCTGTAACAAGCGCAAATCCGGGCGAGGGCAAAACAACCACAAGCTTTAATCTGGCACTTACCTTTGCACAGACGGGCGCAAAAGTGCTTATTATAGACTGCGACTTGAGAAAGCCGCGTCTGCATCGTTCGGTTAAAGTGAAAAAGAATGTGGGTATATCTACCATATTGTCAAAACAGTCAACTATTGAAGAGGCAACGCATAAGGATGTACGTCCGGGACTGGACTTTATAGCGTCGGGAGAAATCCCGCCTAACCCTGCGGAGTTGCTTGCATCTGAGGCGATGCATGAGCTGCTTGCGGAGCTTGCACAAAAGTATGATTACATCTTTTTTGATACACCGCCTGTGACGGTCGTTACTGATGCTTCGGCTCTATCCACCTTCGCTGACGGTGTTATAGTGGTAGTACGTCAGAACTACACAGACCATGAGAGCCTTACTATGGCATTAAATCTTTTGAATATTGCCTCTGCAAAGATACTCGGCTTCTTTGTCAATGATGTTGTATCAAAACGCGGCGGCTATCACTATGGCAGATATCGCTATAAATACGGTTATCGTTATGCGTATAAATACGGTTACAAATATGACTACCGCTATGGAGATGCGATTTATGCCGACTCGCATAAGGACAAAGAAGAGGAGAAAGAAAAATAAATCTGATAAAAAATACGCTGTGTCGGAATAAACACAGCGTATTTTTGTAAAACAAACGGCTGTACCTGAATGGCATAGCCGTTTGTTTTTTTATGTGATGTGCAGTATTGTTGTGGCAAATTTAAAATATATCATCAGAGATGCCGCATCAACAATGGTCGTTATAAACGGACTTGCCATTACCGCAGGGTCAAGACCGAGCTTTTTTGCCAGTACCGGCAGCGAACATCCTACTATCATTGCAAATATAACGGTACACACAAGCGTGGAGCAGACTACTGCTGCAATACTCAGTCCCACCCGGTCAATCACAAGAAGCTTTACAAAGTTTGCGGCGGCAAGAGTTATGCCGCAGGCGAGTGCAACGCGCATTTCCTTGAATATTATCTTAAATATATCGCGGAATCGTATATCACCAAGCGACAGACCACGTATGAGTGTAACGGACGATTGTGAGCCGGAGTTTCCGCCGGTGTCCATAAGCATCGGAATAAACGCATTGAGCACGCTGTATGCTAAAAATGCGTCCTCGTAATGCTGGATTATGCTTCCGGTGAAGGTTGCAGAAATCATAAGAAGGAGCAGCCACGGAATACGCTGGCGGTAGGTTTCCAGCACGCCGGTTTTGAGATAAGGCTTATCGGACGGAGTAATAGCCGCCATCTTTTCGATATCCTCCGTTGCCTCCTCTTGGATGACATCAATAGCATCATCAACGGTGATAATGCCTACAAGCCTGCGCTCGTTATCGACAACGGGCAGGGCGAGAAAGTCGTATTTGTCAAACTGCCGAGCCGCTTCCTCCTGGTCCTCCATAGTATTTATATATATAATGTCAGTTTCCATAATATCCCGTATAAGACAGGAATAATCTGATAAAAGAAGATCCTTTACCGATACAAGGCCTTCAAGTATACGGTTGTTGTCTATAACATAGCAGGTGTAGATGGTTTCCTTATCCATACCTGTGCGGCGGATATGCGTGAATGCGTCCGCCACCGTCATATCCTTCTTCAAATCAACAAACTCTGTTGTCATTATACTGCCGGCGCTGTCGTTGGGATAGCGCAGCATCTGATTAATATCCTTACGCATGACGGGATCGGCATGGCGCAGAATACGCTTGACAACATTTGCCGGCATTTCCTCTATAATGTCAACCGCGTCATCGACGTAAAGCTCGTCAACGACCTCTTTAAGCTCGCTGTCCGAAAAGCCTGTGATAAGGTTTTCCTGCATCTCGGAATCAAGCTCGACAAAAACCTCTGCCGCAAGCTCCTTCGGAAGCAGCCGGAACAGCAGCGGAAGATACCGCTCCGGGAGATCTGCGAAGATGATGGCTATATCCGCAGGCTCCATATGCGACAGCAGTTCCTTCAGCTGATGATATTTCTTTTGTTCAAATAAAGAGAGAAGCTCTTCTGTCACATATAACACCGTCCTTTATAAATGATTAGACTGTTTTAGTCAAGCGAGATCACACCGTCTGAGCTGTCCTGCCCGGAATTTGCTGCTCCGGAGGAGGTATCGGGGATCTGAGCGGGAACACCGCCGGCGGCATGGCCGGCATTGCTGTCATTTGTATTTGCCCCTTTGCCTTCTTCCGGCGAAGAAGGAGCGCTGCTATGGTCGGGGCTATTGGTGGATGCCGGGGTTCTTGTCGGTTTTTCATTGCTGCCCGCGCCCTTTGAGGCAGTACCGGAACCATGCGACAGCTTACAAAAACGTGTGGGCGAGTTTCCGGTTACGAAATATTCCGTTTCGGCGTATCCGCAGCCGCTTGAAGCAAGCAGACCGGTTTTTGAACATATAGAAACGCTCTTTACCGATGACGGAGCAGTATAGCCCTCTGCCGCAAGGCCCTGATGCACCTTATCCATAACGTTTTTCCAAATCACGCAGGATGGATTGTTGGTAATGCCGGCAGAACGCAGATTTGAAGGCTGGTCAAAGCCGAACCAAACGGCGCCTACGTAATATTTCGTGTACCCTACAAACCATTTGTCCTTGTTATCATTGGTAGTGCCGGTTTTTCCGTATGCAGGCATATTATTCGCAAGCTTTGCCGCGCGTCCTGTGCCGGAGGAACCGAAAACCACCTCATGCAGCAAATCGGTCATTATGAATGCCGTCGATTCGCTGACAGCCTTTTTAGTTTGCGGCGTGTTTTCAAGCAGAACACGACCGGTGCTGTCGAGTACCTTTGTATAGGTATAAGGCTCTGTATATATGCCGTTGTTAGCCAAAGCGGCGTATGCCGCTGTCATTTCAAGAACGGTAGCACCGTTTGTAAGACCGCCAAGACCGAGAGAAGCAAGACTCTTATCATCGGTCACAAGCTTTATGCCGAAGTGATTTGTAACATAATCATAGCTGTTCTCGATTCCAAGAAGCTGCAGCGCCTTTACTGCAGTAATATTGGAGGAGATTTCAATAGCGCGGCGCAGAGTCATGTCACCCTTGAAGCCGGTATATGAATTTACCGGACTCCAGTCGCCTATGGTTACCTTTTCATCGCGCAGAACGGTAGCGGAATTGATTTTTCCAAGCTCAATTCCGGGGGAATAGACCGCAAGAGGCTTAAGCGATGAACCGGGCTGACGGCGCGACTGAGTTGCGCGGTTTAAGCCGCGTGCGTCGGTTTTTTTGCCTGCACCGCCGACGATGCCCTTGACCTCGCCGGTATACTGATCCATTATAACCATTGCCGCCTGAGGCGATGTGTTCTTCGGAAAGCCTGTACGGTTTTCAAAAACGCTTTCCATCGCCTGCTGAATAGCCTTGTCCATTGTGGTGTAGATTTTCAGTCCTCCGCTGAACACCTGCTGCTCGGCGAAGGTGTCGGAATATCCCTTCTGCTCAATAAGGTCAGCCTTTACATCGTTAATGACCTGGTCAACAAAATAGGAATAGACCGTCTTTTTTGCTGACGATGCAGATTCGCTTATACCAAGAGGCGACGCAATGGCATTGTTGTATTCTTCCTCGGTGATATACCCCAAATCATACATTTTCCCAAGAACAATGTCGCGTTTTGTAAGGGCATTGTCGGGATTGCGCACAGGGTCATAGTAGGTAGGGCGCTGCGTAATGCCGACTATAGTTGCAGCCTCGGCAATGCTTACCTCGGAGGCGTGCTTTGAGAAATACAGATTTGCCGCCGCCTCTACGCCATAGCACTGATTGGCGAAAAAGCTGACGTTCAGATACATTGTAAGAATAGTATCCTTATTGTCGATCTGGCTTTCAAGCGCAACTGCGCGCATAATCTCTTTGATTTTTCGTACAGCCGTTTTATCCTTTTCGTTGGTTATGTTCTTTACAAGCTGTTGGGTTATAGTGCTTCCGCCATAGGAGGAGGAGCCTATGCCGATTTTTGACAGAGCCCAGCGCACCGACGCACCGAGGGTACGCTTGATATCAAAGCCGTTATGCTTATAAAAGCGCTCGTCCTCGATGGAAACGGCAGCGTCCTTCAGGTACTGGCTTATTTCTTCCGAGTCTGCCCATACACGCCGGTCGCCCTCATAATGAAGCTGCAAAAGCTCATGTGCGTTCCCGTCATCATCATTGTAATAGACAAAAGAGGAATAGTTAAGCGCGAGGTTTTGTATGTTCATTTCCTCAAGCTCGCGGCTCACAGCGGAATACATTCCCGCTCCTATGCCGATAAATATGATGGCGGCAATAAAAACAGCGATTCCAAGAGCCGCCGCTGCACGGCATATGATTTTCTTTTTCCTGCCGGTCTTTTTCTTTTTTGAGGTACCGCTTTTTTTACTGCGGGCTGTGCTTGTTTTAGCAGAACGCCCGGCGGAATGTCTGCTCTTTTTATGCTTCATATCCTCCTCCGCGGCAGCAGCTACGCTTGCCGTATCAATTCTTGCCGTGTCTCCGCTTAAATCATGCTTTGCTTTTACCTTTGGCTCCAGTTTTTCGGGCGGTATGTAGCTGTCAAGGGAACGCGGCTTATAGCCTGCGCGCGCAATTTCGCGCGATACCTCCTCCGCATGTTCGTCAAACAGGTATTTTCTCCGGAAATCCGCCTCGGTTTGAGAACGAAGCCTTCCGGAAACGGTATCTGCGCTCCCCATGTGCTGATTGCCAGCCGGAAGCTGCGCCGGATCCCTGCGCCCCTGCTTTTTCCTTGCGTGCTTCAAATTTGTCCACCTCCGTCGATGATATTATCTATATTGATGGTGCAATTTATACACAAAACCCTCATTATATAATATTATAGTACAAATATGAGCAATTTGCAACTGTTTTATTCTCCTGTGAATAAATATTTACAAAAGTGTCAAAAATATGTAAAAGGGCGAATAATGCAGTAATTTATGAATTTAATGAAGGGAGCGGAATATCATGGAAATACGTACAAAGCGCACCATTTTATATATACTTGCGTTGATTTTTGTGGCGGTGAACGCTGTAATCTTTTTCAGAAACTCCGGCAGGGAAAGGGAACAGCTTATGAACACGCCGGCACCGCAGGTAACGCAGGCTCCTTCGGGGGCGGTGTCGGCTGCCGTAAACGGTGCTAGTGAAGCGGGGGAATATGTTGTAATAGCAGAAAACGGCTACCTTAATCTGTACAGCTCACAAGCAAGCGCAGCTCCGGAGAAAAGCGAGCGCTTTGACACAGAGCTTTTTCCGGCAGATGATGTAAAGATTCTGCTGGAGGGAGTCAGATTTAATGATATCGACGAGGCGTATGAGTTTATGGAGAATTTTATAAGCTAAAAAAAGAGAAAAATAAAGATTAAATTAGATTTAAAGAGAAAGCAAAAGAAAAACCGGGATAAACAAGCATATTTGAGCCAATGCAATATTTGCCATATGCTGTAATTGGCGTATAATATTATTAGCACTCAACAAAGATGAGTGCTAATAAATAACAAGGAGGATTAGTAACAATGAATATCAAACCGTTGGCTGACAGAGTTGTAATAAAGATGCTCGAAGCGGAGGAAACGACGAAGGGCGGAATAATACTTACAAGCGCAGCGAAGGAGAAGCCCCAGGTGGCAGAAATTGTCGCGGTAGGACCGGGCGGAGTTGTTGACGGCAAAGAGGTAAAAATGGAGGTTTCGGTGGGAGATAAGGTACTTATCTCAAAATATGCCGGAACAGAAGTCAAGGTAGACGGCGAGGAATATACAATTCTGCGTCAGTCGGAAATTCTTGCTATAGTATTATAATAGGGAGGCTTGGATAAAATGGCAAAGCAGATTATTTTCGGCGAGGAAGCAAGAAGTGCGCTTTTAAAGGGTGTTGACAGCCTCGCAGATACAGTTAAAATCACGTTGGGACCTAAGGGAAGAAACGTAGTATTGGATAAGAAGTTCGGCTCGCCGCTGATTACAAACGACGGCGTTACCATTGCAAAGGAAATAGAGCTTGAGGAGCCATTTGAGAATATGGGTGCGCAGCTTGTAAAAGAAGTTGCTACCAAGACCAATGATGTTGCCGGCGACGGTACAACAACAGCTACGCTGCTTGCACAGGCACTTGTCAGAGAGGGCGCAAAAAATGTTACCGCAGGAGCTAATCCTATGGTAGTCAGAAAGGGTATCCAGAAGGCTGTTGATGCAGCGGTTGCAAAGCTGGTTGAAAATTCAAGAGCTGTTGCAGGAAAGCATGACATTGCAAGAGTTGCATCCGTTTCGGCTGCAAACGAGCAGGTGGGCGAGCTTATTGCAGAGGCTATGGAGAAGGTTACATCTGACGGCGTTATAACAGTTGAGGAATCAAAGACGGCTGAAACGTATTCAGAGATTGTTGAAGGTATGCAGTTTGACCGCGGCTATATCACACCGTATATGGTAACGGATACCGATAAGATGGAAGCTGTTCTTGATGACGCTTATATTCTTATTACAGACAAGAAGATTTCAAATATTCAGGAGATTCTGCCGCTTCTCGAGCAGATAGTTCAGCAGGGCAAGAAGCTTGTTATCATTGCAGAGGACGTTGAAGGCGAGGCTTTGTCAACGCTTATCGTGAATAAGCTGCGCGGTACCTTTGTATGCGTACCCGTAAAGGCTCCGGGCTTCGGTGACAGAAGAAAGGCTATGCTTCAGGATATAGCTATTCTTACCGGCGGTCAGGTTATTTCCGAGGAGCTCGGTCTTGAGCTTAAGGATACCACAATAGATCAGCTCGGCCGTGCGCGCCAGGTCAAGGTTCAGAAGGAGAACACGGTTATTGTTGACGGCGCAGGATCAAGTCAGGCAATTGCCGACAGAGTAAAGCAGATCAGAAACGAGATAGAGGCCTCCACCTCTGATTTTGATAAAGAAAAGCTTCAGGAGCGTCTTGCAAAGCTTGCAGGCGGAGTTGCGGTTATCAAGGTAGGAGCTGCTACCGAAACAGAAATGAAGGAAATGAAGCTTCGTATCGAGGATGCTTTAGCAGCTACAAAGGCAGCTGTTGAAGAGGGTATCGTTGCCGGCGGCGGAACAAGCTACATTAATGTTCTGCCGAGCGTTGAAGCGCTGCTTAGCGAGTGCGAGGGCGACGAAAAGACCGGCGTTCAGATAGTTCTGAAGGCACTTGAGGAGCCGGTTAAGCAGATTGCAAAGAATGCAGGTCTTGAGGGCTCTGTAATTGTAGATAAGGTTAAGAACTGCGATGTCGGCATTGGATATAACGCTTTGACAAACGAGTATGTGGATATGATTTCGGCAGGTATTGTTGATCCTGTAAAGGTAACAAGAAGCGCATTGCAGAATGCAGCTTCAATCGCAGCTACACTGCTCACCACAGAAAGTCTTGTAGCAGATATACCCGAGCCTGCAAAGCCTGCTGTGCCGGACCCGTCAATGGGCGGCATGTATTAATGCGCAGATAAAGCAAAAAATCGAGGGTGTTGCGTAAGCGATGCCCTCTTATCTTTTGTCGCATTTAGCGAAGATCCCAGAAAAGCGTAAAATAATGGGGCTGTCTCACTTTTTTTAGTGAGACAGCCCCTGAGAAATCCACATTTGTGGATTTCTACAAAATAAAATTATTATTTTTATAATAACAATGCTTTTCTGCGGTCTGCACTAAATACAGCAGCCCATCCGTTATTATGTAATTTACATATCACTGAGCAGAAGAAAACCGATTGCCGCAAGCAGAAGCTTATCCTCGCATCCGTCCATAAGAAGAATAATAAGCACTGCCGCAAGAATGAGGTCATCATTTGACAGATTGCCCAAGATACCTCCT
>CAMFCK010000019.1 GCA_945948775.1 uncultured Clostridia bacterium | reverse complement strand
GCACGACAAAGACATCACCCTTTGCTACCTGCTCAATCGGCACGGTTATTTCGGTGCCGTCCCTGTCGAGCGCGGCAGTTTTGGGAGCCAGCTTCATCAGCCCTTTCAGAGCGTCGGTGGTTTTACCTTTTGAGCGGGCCTCCAGCATTTTGCCAAGGGTAATCAGCGTCAGGATCGTGGCAGCGGACTCAAAGTAGAATTCGTCCATATAGACCATGACCGCATCCATATTGCCCTTAACCTGGGCGTCCGTCATGGCAAACAGGGCGAAGGTGCTGTAAACAAAGGCGGCGGCAGAACCCAGCGCAACCAACGCGTCCATGTTCGGCGCGCGATGCCACAGGCTCTTGAAGCCGCTGATAAAGAACCTTTGATTGATGACCATGATGATCACCGTCAGCAGCAGCTGCAAAAGTCCCATTGCCACATGGTTGCCGTTAAAGAACGGCGGCAGCGGCCAGCCCCACAGCATGTGCCCCATAGAAAAATACATCAGTGCGAGCCAGAAGCCGAGAGAGGCAATCAGTCGCTTTTTAAGCACGGGGGTTTCTCTGTCTTTCAGTGCGTCTCCGTCGGAAGATGACCGTGTGTTTCGCTCCGTGTTTCTATTTTTAATTGCTGCGTCGTATCCCGCGTCCCGAACCGCCGCTATAATCTCTTCAGCATCGGCAGTTCCCTCCACGCCCATAGAATTGGTAAGCAGGCTAACCGAGCAGGAAGTTACACCTTTCACGCCTGATACCGCTTTTTCCACCCGGGCGGTACAGGCGGCGCAGCTCATACCGGTTACTGTATATTGCTCCATAGTTGATTTGTAACGCCTCCTTTTATTTCATCAGTTTTTGCAGAGTTGCCACTAACTCGTCAATTACTTCATCCTTGCCGTCACGGATATCTCTGGCAACACAGCCTCGAATATGACTCGCCAGCAGTTCCTTATTAAAAGCATTGACCGCAGCGTTTACAGCGGCGGACTGAATCAAAATATCCGCACAGTAAGCATCTTTTTCCACCATTTTGCGAATCCCGCGAATTTGCCCTTCAATTCGATTCAGACGGTGAATCAACTTTTTACGTTCTTCATCTGAGCGAGCTGTTGTTTTTCCACAGCATCCGCATACTTCTTTATCAGACATCGTCACATCTTCCTTTCATACCCCGGCAGGGTATTATCATCATATACCATATCGGGGTATATGTCAATAGAAAAACAGAAAATTCATAAATAATTTTTTTTATATGAATTCTTCTATTGCTTTTATTTAATAAAGAATGTAAAATTATCACAGTTGTTAATATACAATTTAAAAAGTAAAACAGCCCGATAATTCCGAGGTTTCAAGGGATTACCGTGCCGTTTTTTGTACTATCATTACCAAATACTGTTTACTCAACCTTTATCATTCTGTATCCAACTCCCACATGAGTTTGAATATACTGCGGAGAATCGGGATATTTCTCAATCTTTTTCCTGAGCGTTGCCATAAACACACGCAGGGAACCAACATCATTATCCCAGCTGCTTCCCCAGATGTTTTCGGTAATAAACTTATGTGTTAAAACCTTACCCACATTCTTTGAAAGCAGGCTTAAAAGTTTAAATTCAATCGGCGTCAAATGAAGCTCGGTATCATCTAAGTATGCACAGCCGGCCGCATAATCGATTTTAAGCTTTCCGTTTATAAATACAGATGAAGTTGACAGCACCTGTGTCTGAATAAAGTTAAGACGTCTTTGCGTTACTCTCAGTCTTGCCAAAAGTTCCTCAACCGAAAACGGTTTTGTAAGGTAATCGTCAGCGCCGCAGTCGAGTGCCTCAATCTTGTCGCCGTCCTCGCTTCTTGCGCTTATCACAATTATAGGCGAATTCGACCAAGTCCGTATTTTCTTTATTACCTCTATTCCGTCCATATCGGGAAGTCCCAAATCAAGCAGTATTATATCCGGATTATAAGATGACGCCTCCATTATGGCGCTTGCTCCGTCCTTTGCCGTTAAATATTTATAGTCGTGCGTTTTTAAGGTTGTTGTTATAAGATTTCTTACTGGCGTATCATCTTCAACAACCAGAATTGTTGTTTTATTCATTCAGATTAACCTCCTTTGAGGGCAGTGTGAAAGTAAAAACAGCACCTTGCGGTTTATTGTCCGAAACAAAAATCTTGCCGCCATGGGCTGTAACAATAGATTTGCACAGTGACAACCCAATTCCTATGCTTCTTCTGCTGTCAGCAATATTATTTGCACCGCTGAAAAACATATCAAATACCTTGCTCTTGCTCTCGTCCGGTATACCATAGCCGTTATCCGCAACGGACACCTCAACATTTTTACCGGTTACTTTTGTTTTGATAACTATTTCCGAACCCTCCGGCGTATATTTAATTGCATTGTCCACCAAATTGATTACCACTTGAATAATCAACCGTGCGTCAACATTAACAAGTGCAATTTCATCGGAATTTATGGTCTTTATTTTATGCGTACCACCCTTATTATTGATATGATGAAGCGCTTCGGTTATAATTTCGTCCATAAGCTCCAACGAAAGGTTAAGCTTCATCTGACCGTCCTCCAGCTTTGTAACAGACAAAAGGTTTTCAACAAGGTTAATAAGCCACATAGAATCGTCATAAATGTCCTTATAAATGAGAAGCTTTGTTTCGTCATCAAAAGAAGCACCGTTTGACAGAAGATTGTCCGCATTGCCCATAATTGACGTAAGCGGAGTACGCAGATCATGCGATATGGCGCGCAGAAGATTTGCGCGTAGCTGCTCGTTTTTCGCAAGGATTGCCGCAGCCTCCTTTTCTTTGGCATTCTGTTCGTTCTCAAGAGCCAGTGCACACTCTCCCAATATAGACAAAAGCACACTGCTTTCAAATGAATCAAGAGTATCGTTATTCATTTCAATACCAACCACACCGTAGACATTGCTGTTGACTCTTATTGCAAAATACATACATTTTGCACCGGAAAGGGTATCGGTGGTTGCTCCGGCGTGCTTGTTGTTTTTCATAACCCACTGCGCAGTAGCCTTTTCATTATCTGTTGTTAATTCATCCTCCAAAGCATCGCCGTTTGCCCGAAAAACATGCGGATTTCCGAGTTTGTTGTCTTTACAGCAATATATAACAATGTTTTTTCCGAGAAGTTTTATGAGCTGATTTGCTGTTGCGGTAATAATCTCATTTGTACCGCTTGCCTTTTGAATCAGCTGATTGGTGTCAAACAGAATTTTAGTTCTGAATGCCGCATGTGCCGCCTGCTTTGCATGGTTTTTTAATTTTATTGCAAAACTGCTTGCAACAAAGGCTACTGTGAGCATAATTAAAAAGGTTACGGGATAACCGTCATCATAAGCCATAAACGTAAACTTCGGCACTGTAAAGAAAAAGTTAAACACCAGCACGCTTACCACAGAAGAAACCATGCTGTACAATCTGCTCGTTGTAATAACCGCAATAATGAGAACCGCCAGAATATATACGGTTACAATATTTGCTTCTTTAAAACCAAGCCATGAAAAAGCGTATCCGATAAGCGTTGCTGCGAGAAGGATTCCTATACTTTTCATCAAATCACGCAGAGAAAGTGAAAAGTCCTTATTCTTTTTAAATTTCATCTTTCTGTATTTAACAATATCACTGCTGTCAGGAATAATGTGTATATTCATATTGGGAGCATGAGCAATCAGCTTTTCTGTTAATGTCGGCTTATTAAAGAAATGCTTTTTTACCGATGCACTTCGACCGATAACGATTTTTGAAACGCCTGACAGCCGTGCAAACTCTGCAATCTGGTACGGTACATCATCGCCGTAAACAGTTTCGATTTTTGCACCGAGCTGCTCTGCAAGACGGATGTTCTGCCGCAGCCGTTTTTTATCTTCGTCACTTACAGCAGCAAATTCAGGTGTTTCCACATACAATGCCGTTAATATACCCTTAAAAGCATTTGCCATTCTTGCTGCCGTTCGTATAATTTTAGCGTTTGACGGCGATGAAGAAAGACATACCAAAATATGCTCATCCGTATGAAAATCACCGTTGTTTTTTATCCGCACATTCTCGCTCATAATATTAATTCTGTCCGCACATCGTCTTAGAGCGATTTCTCTTAATGCAATCAGGTTGTCAAGCGTAAAGAAATTATACATTGCTCTGTCTGCCTGTGTTTCTTTATACACCTTTCCGCTTTTAAGTCTGTCCAAAAGTTCTGACGGCTCTATATCCACAAATTCAACTTGATCCGCCTTGTCAAACACAGCATCGGGTATTCTTTCTCTTACTATAACGCCTGTTATGGCTGCAACAGTATCGTTAAGACTTTCAATGTGCTGAACATTTACCGTTGTATACACATCAATACCGGCAGCCAAAAGCTCTTTAATGTCTTGATACCTTTTTGTATGCCGCATTCCTGGTGCGTCTGTATGTGCAAATTCATCAACCAGAACCAGCTGTGGCTTTCTTTCAAGAACCGCGTCCAGATCCAGCTCCGAAAGTTCTATATTTCCGTGCTTTATTTTTTTGTTGGGTATTTGCTCCAACCCCGAAACAAGAGCCGTGGTCTGCGGTCGTTCATGGGGTTCAATATATCCCAAAACCACATCAATGCCTTGCTCTTTGGCTGTATGAGCAGCCTGAAGCATAGCATATGTTTTACCAACTCCGGCTGAATAACCGAAAAATATTTTAAGATGTCCTCTTGTGCTGTTTTCACTTTCATCACTGATTGCTTTTAAAAGGGCATCGGGATTCTGTCTTGACATATGAATAATTCACCTCCGTAATAATTATACTGTATTTTTGGTTCTACCGCAATGAATTGTCCTCATTTTCGTCCTTTTGTACACTATCTTCTGTGTCTTGTTCCTTATCCTCATCATCTTCATCATATTCAAAGCCTTTATAATTTTCAGCAAAGAACTTATCCACCTTACCCATAATAAAAAAGCCGAAAATCATAAATGCAATAACGGTTATGACCAATAAAAAATCCTGCATAACATCATCTCCTACAGCTTTTCTGATGCTATATCAAATTCTGAAACACTTTTGAATGTCCTTATGGTTTCCGAGAACAAGCATTGTTTCACCGTTTTGCAGTAATGTGTCGGAATGAACCGTAAGATTCAGTTTTCCGTTGCTCTTTAATGCCATTATATTGATTCTGTATTTTTTACGAATATCAACCTGACCGATTGTTTTTCCAATCCAGTTTTCGGGTATTGTAACTTCAAAAATAGCGTAATCATCATCCAACTCTATGTAATCCATTATATGGTCGGCAGTATAGCGTATTGCTGTCCATGAAGCAACCTGTTTTTCCGGATATACAACCTCGTCGGCACCGTTACGCCGCAGGAATTTTGCCTGCACATCTCTTTCGGCTCTTGACACAACCAATTTTGCACCAAGCTCCTTTAAAAGAGATGTTGTTTCCAGTGAGCTTTGAAAATCTCCGCCGATTGCAACAATGCATACATCATAG
Organism: uncultured Clostridia bacterium; assembly: GCA_945948775.1. Classification (GTDB taxonomy): domain Bacteria; phylum Bacillota; class Clostridia; order UBA1381; family UBA1381; genus HGM11525. The sequence goes on along the minus strand of CAMFCK010000019.1, from coordinate 3,363 downwards.
TTACCTACGCCGAGTGATTCCAAAAATTCTTCATTGGTGCTGTCGCCTATCTGTGCATTTGTAACATAAGGGAGAACTGCATTAACGCGATCCTCACATTTGTCTATTGCCATTACTTGATGATTGAGTTCTCCCAATTTCATTGCAACATGCCTGCCAAATCTGCCAAGCCCCACAAGTAATACTGATTTCATCGTAATTTCTCCTAACATTCTGTATTTTTAGCGTTATTCTAAAATATTTGTTATTAAAAAAATTTTTTCTTTTTAAAATATATGGTTTCTGCAACTGCTATAACAGCAGCAACCACAATAACGGCTATGTACCCATACCGCCACTCAAGCTCCGGCATATACTTGAAATTCATTCCGTACCATCCGGTCAACAGTGTAAGCGGTAAGAAAAAGGTAGTGATAATCGTGAGAATGCCCATAATCTTATTTTGCTTGTCTTCCTGTTCTGACCTGTAATATTCACGAAGCTGAAGCGTCGTTTCGCACAGGAGCTGTACATGATTGTGCAGCCTTTCCGCATGGTGCGTATATTTGCTCCATTCCTCCACATCTTTTACAAAACCGGAATATATCTGTGACTGGTACTGCTCGCCTATATCCGTCAGCTGATCGTAATAGGCATGCAGCTCTGACAGCTTCTGTCTTTGCCGTGTAAGCGATAAAAAGAAATCATCCGAGGTGCTTCCGGTAATATTATTCTCCATATTTTCTATCTCAGATTCTATATGCGATAAATACAGGGCGTCCTCATCTATCATTTGCTCTAAAAGCTGCAGCAAAAACTGATCCGGTGAAAATATACCATGAAGCATTTCTGCCAGCTTTTCTACCCACGGTTTTAATTTTCCTTCATCCTCAATAAGAAGCAACGATTGTTTCGTTAAGCAAAAACCAAAGGCAAGCAAGGGAGAACGCTGCAAACTTTTTTGCGGAATACGAATTGTGCCGATGACACAATCCTTGCATACTTCAGACTTACAGTAACGAATAGAGCCGAGACTGTGCAGCATTTCTTTATAGTGCGGAAATTGTTCCATAGATTCGCGAAACTCATCCGTGCTGATAACCATACAGAAAGGGGTTTCATCTTCTTTATCATTTGTAGCTGTAAGCATAATTTTATCGTCAGAATTTATATAATATTTTAACATACCTGTTACCCGCCTTCCTGCAATGCACATCAATTTTGCGTTAATTTTATCCGACAGTAATCTTTTCCTGAGGTTTTTTGGAAATGTTCCGATTCACCGCAGAAACTGTCGCAAAGATAATTGTAAGTCCGCCCACGCGTCCGAAGAACATCAGGGCAATCAGAATTGCTCTCGATATCGAACCAAGTGTCGGTGTAATTCCGAGCGAAAGTCCTACTGTACCGATTGCCGATGCAGTCTCAAAAAGACAGGGCATTAAGGAAAGTCCCTCGATCTCGCTTATGACAATACCGCCTGCAAGAAAAAGAACAAGGTACATTAAAAGTATTGCTGAAGCGTTTTTTATTGCGGAATCTGCTACACGCCTGTCAAAGCATTCAACATCATCCCTTCTTCTAAAAACTGATATTGCCGAAAATATGAGTATTGCAACGGTAGTTGTTTTCATACCACCCGCTGTTGAGCCGGGCGAGCCGCCGATTAGCATAAGCATAATGGTAATCATTTGTCCCGTGCCGCTCAGCTTTCCCAAATCCGCCGTATTAAAGCCTGCCGTTCTTGGTGTAACCGCATGAAACAGTGAGCTTAATATTCTTTCCTTTCCGGAAATAGTTCCAAACTCTGCCACATAAAAGTATATTGCGGGTGCAGCTATCAAAACAAGCGTTGTCGTCAAAACAACCTTAGACTGCATACGGTATTTATTCCAGTGCAGTTTGTTTGTCTTGACATCGTCCCATACCAAAAAGCCGATACCGCCGACAATAATAAGAAGCATTATCACAATATTTATGACAGGATTTGACGAATATGAAGTAAGAGAGGAAAAGGCTTCTCTCGTTCCCATAAGGTCAAAGCCGGCATTGCAAAATGCAGAAACGGAATGGAACATTGCCATCCATATTCCTCTTATGCCGAAATCCTTCCAAAAAACGGGCAGCATACAAACAGCTCCGAGAATTTCTATACCAAATGTTGTTTTCAATATAAAACCTGTCAGACGGACAATACCGCCCACCTTTGGAGCAGAGATTGACTCCTGCATTGCGCTTCTCTGCATAAGCCCTATTTTTTTGCCGGAAATCATTGCTGTTGCAACAGCCACCGTCACAATGCCAAGTCCGCCAATTTGAATAAGCAGCATAATGACAAATTGACCGAACATAGACCAGTATGTGGCTGTGTCATGTACAACAAGTCCTGTTACGCATACAGCCGAAGCTGCTGTAAACAAAGTATCAGGAAACGGCGTTATCGTACCGCTTTTCGATGCAAATGGCTGCATAAGCAGCAGTGCCCCCAAAAGAATTGTTCCTGCAAAGCCATATATAATGACATGAAACGATGATATATGTTTTTTATGTACCTTTTTATGTACCGTATTCATTCCAAAACCTCTTCGCTTTTATATTTCTTAATTTTATTTTAACATAAAACGAATTAATTTTGTGTTAGCGGTTATTATGAACTATTAAGATTTCATTAAGATACCTTGATTTACCATATTCGGAGATAAGGACAAATGAAAGCGTTAAGCCGAAGGAACACCTTTTGCCTAACGCTTTCATAGCATTAAATTACATTACCCGAAAGATAGCTTATTACGGACTGCCTTGTAAGTATTCCGCTCAAATATCCTCTGTCATCCACAATTGGAACAAAATTCTGTTTCTGTACAGCATCTATTATCGCCTTATTATTGGTATTAAAGTTCAGAGGAGGGCAGAAATCCTTTCTCATAATTTCTGATACAGTGCATTTTTGATAATCCTCTTTTAATGTGCTGCCGATATTCAGTAAGCGTTTTAAAAAATCTCCTTCACTGACAGAGCCTACATACTTATCATTCGAGTCAAGAACCGGCACTGCATTATATCCGTTTTCAAGCAAAGTCATCATTCCTTGCCATAGATTTGTATTTTCTCTTAAAAAGACAGTGCATACCTTGGGTATCATCATTTTAGCAATGTTCATTCCGTTAAAATCCCGTCAAGCATAAGATTTACTTTTAACACATTTACGGTTTTCTCGCCGAATACGCCTAAAAACCGACCGCTTGTGCATTTGTCTATAATTTCTCTTACACTGTCCTCACTCATATCATTTGCCTTTGCAATCCTTGCAACCTGATATTCGGCAGCAGCGGGAGAGATATGCGGATCAAGTCCGCTGCCGGAGCAGGTAACAAGATCAACCGG
>CAMFCK010000018.1 GCA_945948775.1 uncultured Clostridia bacterium | reverse complement strand
ATTTCCTTTACAACTTTTTTGCTTATACTTTTTATATCGAAGTATTTCCAAGCTTTACATACTGCCATAAGATAAATACTTGACACAGTCTGAGCTGCAATAATAGATATCAAATACCCCTCAAGCCCCATATTAAATTTCAGAAGAAGTATCAGATTAGAGCATATTGTCACACAAACAATGACTATCGCATTTATTGAACATTCTTTTATTTTCTCCAAACCTTTGGCAAATTTGAACAGCATCTGCTCAATAGTTGTAGTAAAGTATATAAGAATAAAATATGTGAAATATGTATCAATCTCCGCGCTTAGCACCGAAAATACAGGCTTGAACAAAAACAGTACAATGCTTCCTGCAACAACTATAATTATTCCTATTGAAAATATTGCATTCTGGTCATATTCCTTAATCAGCATATATCTTATAACCGCTTCTGCAATTGATAAGGAAAAAAACGGTGCAAGCAGCGTTATTGTAGTATTAATCAGCTCAGCTATGCCATAGTCCGCCGTAGTCAGCATACTCGTATACAACGGCAGCATAAAAAACGATAAAATCTTTACAATTATTCCGGACATAGCAAAAAGCAATGTGTTTTCAAGGAGATATTTATATTTGTTCATTTATACACCAACTCAATTTGTCAAAAAATTTTTCAGAGGTTTGTCTTTCCTTAGCCACAGCCTCGCAAATGCGCTGTGAAAACTCTCCGTTAATAACTCTGTCTGCCGAATTCAGCAATTCCTGAGTATTTCCCGCTTCAGCTTTTGAAAAATACAGCTCCTTTAACGAGAGGCGTTTTACCATCATATCATGCAGCTTACTCTCATATTCCTTGTTGTCGCCCGCCATATCCACCACTATCGTTCCGGTATTGCTTACCAGACCCAGCAGCGCACCGTGAAAATACTGGGTGAAAATCACTTTTGCCCCCTCAAGCAGCTTTACCCATTCAAAGGGGTTAAGGTCATACATAAATACATCTGCGTTAGCCGTATTTTTAAACAATGCAACAACCTTATATTTTGCCTTGTAATACCTGTAAATTTTGTCGGTGATTGCATCATCATTAACCATCAGTACAATATATTCGGCATCAAAATCAAATCGGTATTTTTTACTGATTCTCTTTTTCCATTCTCCTGCATTAGCCGTAACCCGGCTGTCGGAAATAAAAAATGTAGGATCGCATACATGTTCTACTGTTCCCGAAAAGCCGTTCTGGCTTATAAATTTAACGGTATTATCGTCTCTGGCACCTATAAATTCAAATCGGTTAAAGCTGTCTTTACAATAGTGCCTCTGTTCATCATCAAATGAATTATAATCCAAGCCGTGTGCAGACAACGCATATCCAAACGCCGGTATTTTACATTCACCGTTCGGATAAAAAGCAGAAGGATAACCGTTTTGATTCCAATTCAATACTGCATCGCTTCCGATGACAAGACAATCATATTTTGTACTAATATATTTGTACAAGTCTGTAATATCATCGGTACATATGCCTTCAGCTGACAGCTTTAAAAAGCTCAGACTTCTGCGGAAAACCTTTACCTTTATAATCTCGCAGAGCATACTTTTTACTCCGCGGTATTTCAGCTCTCTGAAACGCGGCGCAATATAATCAATAACTTCTACCTCCGCGTCCGGAAATCTTTTTTGCAATTCGTTTGACAATGAAAAGCTTTGTAAAAAAGCACCGTAATTCACAGGTCTGTGAAATGTAAGTATTCCTATCTTTTTCATAGTTTTACTGAAATTTAATAGTAAATTTCTGCACCTTTCTCTTTTTTATCGGACAGGGAATTTGTTCTCTGTCTATAATATCCAGATATATTATAATAATCGAAAGAGTCTGCGAAAATTTAACGAAGCCTGCGCTCGACCAGCTGAGAATGGCAAGAATCACAAGGAAAATCACATGAAGCTTTGCCGTATCATCACTCGCAATTTTTCTTAATTCACCAAAAAGCAGCATTATAAACCACATGAAAAATGGCAGTGCGTACATTATTCCTCCGTAAGCAAGTATTGACGAATACATATTATGGTTGTTAATATGATTATAATTACCCCAGAGGTCAACAACTTTGACGTCTCTTAACCCATCCCAGCCGCAGCCAATGACAGGCTCTTTGTAAAACGCCTCCATCTGAGCTTCTTTCTCATATACTCTGTAAACGCTCGATGAATCGGTTCCGATTGTGTCAAATCTTCCGGTAATCTCACCTGCTATATCCAAAATCTGCGGGAAGAAGTGAGTTGCCATCAACAAAATTATTGCAAGAAAAACAACAACTCTTGCCACAATCATACGGTTTTTACGGCTGAACATAATATTGATTAATACAGACAGCACTACCACCAGCGCCAACGTTATTATTCGTGCTCTCGACTGACCGCCCATTACAATCAATAATCCGGACACCAGCGTTGCGTATTTATAAAAAACATTGAAATCCTTATCACGATAAAATATCATATACAATGCCAACGCAACCGCAACCAAGCCGAGTCCGCCGTCGACAATAGTGGAGGTTCTAGACATATCGATTACGTCCGCTGAAATATGACCGGCAAGCAATCCGAGCATAAACAATACCGAAATCGCTCCGCCCAGCATACATGTTAAACATATTAGCTTAATCATTTTTATTCTGTCCGGACCTATGCAAACAAGTGCCGGGAATAACAGCAGCGGCAGAACATAGTATACGGATGCGCTGAGTATTTTCATAAAGCTTGCACCGTTTCCGACACTGTAAACATAGGTTATGGCAAGCACACACATATAAACAAAAAAATACATTCTGTTACGGTATACTGTTCCCGATCGAGTTATATACAGCAATGTGTATACAATGGATAATAAATATAATGCATATAACATCCATGTAAGTATCGGATATCCTCCAAACATCGCCCCCTGGCCAAAAATATGCTCAAGTCCAAACTGTGAAAGCACTATAAAAACATATATTAAACATACTGCCAAAAAATCAACACTCCTTATCTGATGTGACGTATGATATATTCTGCAAGCTGTGAAACGTATTTATCACGATTATAGTAGGTATCAAACAGGTTTTCATACTCTTTTTTAATATCATCCGTATTTATATCTGTTATTTTCTCCATCAGTTCTTCCGACTCAAAGCTGTTTAACGGTATTACATATTTCATGTTCTTTGCGGCTTCTTTAAAATCCTCAATACAAGATGAAAATATCGGAATAACGCCGCTTGACAAATAGGTAGACAGCTTTGTCGGCGTTGCAACATAATTTACCTCATTTTCCTCTCTTAAAACAAAGCCGTATTTCACAGCCTTTAACTCTTCCTTTAACTGCTGCACGGAAACGAAATCTATAACATAATTCTTTACGTTATATTTTTTCAGCAATTCTTCCGCTTCTTTTTTATTTGGTGTGTACACCTTGAATAAGCAGTCCGGCAAAAGCTTTTCCGCACAGCTGTAAAGCTTTACCGTCTGCTCGAAGCATTGCCACGCTGTTATGCCGCCGGTATATGTAAAAACATTCCTTGTGTATTTTCCCTCTGTCTTAAAGCTGCTTTTATCAAGCTCAGCATTGAAGCATGGCATCAAAAACACACTGTCTGCAAAATCTTTGCCGTATTTTTTTTCGAAATGCTTTTTCATTCTCGCCGAAACCATAAGTATCATATCGGAATATTTTATTCCCGGCATTTCCTTCGCCGTAAGAACAGCCCTTCTCAGCACGCTGTGATTACGCATATATGATTCTTCAGGTATCAATCCCTGCACCCATAATAAAACTGTCTTATAGCCGCAAATTTTAGCCTTAACATAGTCCCCCGGATGAACAATTACAATTCCGTCGTTCTCCGGCAAAAATCTCATTTTATTTATTCTCTCTGCCGTAAAACTGCATTTTTTTATAGCATCTTCTATTATATTCACATAAAAATCGGTAACGCTCACATTTGAATACGGATTATATACATCAAATTTTCTCATAATTCTTTTACCCTTTTCTGTTTTTAATGACTCTCGCAGGAACACCTGCGGCAACCGAAAAAGGAGGTATATTCTTTGTTACCACGGCTCCTGCCCCGATTACACTTCCTTCGCCTATATGGACGCCGGGAAGAATAGTAACTCTTCTGCCAATCCATACATCATCACATATTTCAACAGGCTCAGGCTTTTCGTAGCCTTGCTGCTGCATTGGTATATCCACGCGTGACATAGCATGGTTTCTTGTATAAATCACACACTCCGGTCCCATCATTACATATCTGCCGATTTTTATTTCACCGTTTTCTACGGCATTCAGTTCACAATGCACGCCAATTCCGGAATTATCGCCCAACGATATCCAAGGTGTAAATTCCGCTCCATGTTCAATGTTTATATTCTCACCCGTATATGTAAGTATCCTTCTTGCGAAAAATTCTCTTGCTTTCTTAAAGAAAATGCACCTTCTTGATTTCGGCAGGTTCTTCGCAAAAAGACTATACATTACAGTCAATAACATTTTTTTATACTTCATGCGCCTGCATCTCCTCTAACATTTTAGTAATGACATTCTCCGGCAGATAATTTTGCGCTGTTTTAATGCAGTTTGATTTCATGTTATTAATGACATCAATATTATCCATAGCAAATATTAATTTACTTTTCATGTCATGTATATCACAAAAATCAAATATCATACCGTTATAATTATCCTCTATTATGTCACCGCACGAATCCCACCTTGATACCAAAGTCGGAACTCCTGCGCAAAATGCATCAATGGCAGTACCCGGAAAGCCTTCGGTTTTAAATCTGGTGGGCAGCAGCAGCATGAAGTATTCTTTAATTATAGCTGTGCTGTCAGAAGGCGGCACACAGCCTTTATACCGAACACATTCTCCGCTCTGTGTTATCAATCTGCCGAACTCTTCTTCATATGCAGAATCCACCTTGCCGTATATATCCAGACTATAGACATTTCTTTTAAGCTCTGTGTTAATTTCGGTTACGGCTCTGATTGCGTCACCTATGCCCTTTTCCTCCATCACTCGTGAAAACGTACACAGCTTAAGCGGCAATTCTGTCTGATATGCAAGCTCGTCTGTTTTAAGCGGCTGTATCCTTTTGAAATTAGGAAGTATTTTGACATTATTTATACCAAGCTTACCAAGCATCGTCTGCATTGAGCGCGTTTCGACAAAAATACCATCCAGGCTTTTCAAAAGCCCGGTCAAGCGGCTGTCTTTTTCCGCAAATTCTGGAAGCCATCCGCCAACAACTGCATAATACAACTCAATGCCAAAAAGCCTCTTCAACCCGGTGTACATAGGCAAAAACACCCTTAACCCTCGCTGTGCCGGCAGAATTATTATTCTTTCGCAATTTTTTGCAAGCCGTATACACGCAAGAAAAGTCGGCAACGGATTCTTTCTCCAAAAATGCGTAGTTACTGCCGATATATTATCCTCACCCAGCTTCTGTTTTATAGCTTCGAACAGGTTCTGTGTTTTTACTGTCTGTCCGTCATAGGTTTCGTTAGAGCCTCCAAAACTGCCGCAGATGCCGATTTTATATTTCTTTTTCATTGCATCAGCTTTCCTTTATATTCCTTGAATATGCTGTAGGCTCCTGCCGGTGAACAGAACACCGCCGCCGCCAGATAACTCAGCGCCGAAAAATATTTTTTTCGCTTGAGCTGAACATATCCCAGCACACCATAGTGACGGCAGGACACAAACCTCCTCTGTCGGGGCTTCAGGCAGTCAAAATGCTTTTTCTTTGCACTATACATAATTTTTTCTGCCTTGTACTTTTTTTCTCCCGTAGAAAGTCTCTCGCCTTCGCGGATATAATTCTTTATAAGAGTTTCATTGATATATCCTACTGTCAGCCCTGCCTCCAAAGCCTTCATCATCAGCATATATTCCTGGCAAGCGACAATATCCATAAATCCGCCGATTGCTCTTATCGCCTGAGCGCGGAACATAAACGTATTCGTTCCGGAGATATGGTACATCAAATGTACCGTCATCAGCTCCTCTTTTGACATTCCATTCTTGATTCGCTGAATTTTTCTGCTTAAAAGCTCGTCCTTTTCGTTATATGTCGCACCATCCATTACAGATACATCCCAGCCGTTTTTCTGCATCTGCGATACCTGTACTTCAATTTTTTCAGGCAAATACTCATCATCATCGTCAAGAAAAGCTATAAACTCTCCTGTTGCTGCATTAATACCGGCATTTCTGGCAACAGCGCCGCCACAGTTTTTCTCAAGCGGCAGATATGTTACTCTGCTCTCCTGCTTATATTTTTCCATCAGCTTCTCTGTTTCCTGCTGAAATTGAGTGCCGATTCCGTTATCATCAACAACTATAATCTCTATTTCGGTATATGTCTGCGCCAATGCCGAATCTATTGCATTGCATAAGTATACGCTTCTTTTATATGTAGGAATAATTATACTAACCTTATCCATTACTTAGTCTCCGTTTTATCTGTTCGTTTTGATATGATTTTCGCCGGCACTCCGCCAACAACAGAATACGGCTCTGTTATATCCTTTGTAACAACAGCGCCTGCCGCTATAACACAGCCGTCAGCTATATGAACTCCCGAAACAATCGTCACATTACTGCACAGCCAACAGTCATTTCCTATAACTATATCCTTTTCAGCCTCAGGCTGCTCCATCATTACATGGCTTCTGTCGGTGCCGTGATTGGTAGATTGAATGCTTACGCCCGGTCCCATCAACAGATTATCTCCGAGTATAATTCTGGAATTTTCTCCTGCCCACACACAGCAATTCATATTTATATGAGAGTTTTCACCTATATAAATATTCTGCGCATATCGGATTGACGCAGTAGGATGTACTCTGATATTACTTTGTGAATGTATTTTTCTGCGCCATTCAACATGCTCATAAACATAATAAGCTAAGGAATATGCAAGACTTTTAAAGAAAGCAAGCGAAAATACATTTCTTACAATCTCTTTGCCTCTTGAATGTTCTTTCTCGTTCATCTGAATATACTCCTCGTTATTTTATTTATATAAAGCCGTCCGGCTGTTTTGCACCGCGTCCATAGCCTCATAATATTCTTCCGGGAAGTCAAACTCTGTTTTTCCCAAAATTCTTTTCGCTATTATCAGCGCTGTTTCGGCGGTAATTTTCACATCATAAAGAAAGCTGTGGTTATGTACATAATATAGCTCTATTTCGAGCTTTGCCGGCAAAAATTCTTCAATATATTTTTCTTCACTTTCATAAAACTCGCCGTGCGTATAATCAAATAAGCTGGCAGGGCTTGTAAGTCCGGGCTTGACCGAAAAAATTTCCTCGTATCTGCCGGTATACATCTTTACTGCGACATCTGTATCCTCCGGTCTCGGACCGACAACGGACATTGTTCCGGAGAGAATATTAAATAATTGCGGTAACTCATCAATCTTGGTTTTTCTGATGAATTTTCCAAAAGGATATATTCTGTCATCATTTGTTAAAGTAGTTACCCTTACCGCTCCGCTGTCCGCTATCATCGAGCGGAATTTGTATACAGTAATTTGCTTGCCCCCAAGACCAACTCGCTTTGCCTTATAAAGCACCGGTCCTTTGCTTGTCAATTTTATAAATACTGCTGTTATCAGCATTATCCAACCTGTAAGTATGATAAAAACAATACTAAAAGTTATATCGTACAATCTTTTTAAAGTCATATACTCAAATCACCCTATATACCTTGCAATCATAAACGCTTCCGCTCTTTCAAGCCCCACATTAATACCAACTGACGAATCATTAGTCCGAAGATATTCAATCGAGCGAGGATGCGGATATTCTCTCAATTCTGTAGCATATTCCTTCATGGCTTTGTATTTGCGCTCCGCCGTGTCGGTAATATCAACATAATAATTTGGGCAAAAGGCCGAATCAGGAAACTGAAATGACCACTCTGTAGATGACGGTGTATTAAACAAAATTACTCCTTTTAAACTGCGCCCTGCAACAGGTCTTGATGCTACCTGCACAGATTTATACACCATCTGATGATCCATATTTACATCAGCATAAAAATGTGTGAAAATCATATCCGGTTCTATTTCCCCAACAGCCTTTTCAATAACATTGTTGACGTCAATATGCGCTGTCATATCAAGCTTCATATCCGGCAGTCCGCCGTATATCACTCTGTCTATCCCAAGTATAGTGGCAGCATTAGCTGTTTCTGTCTTTTTCTCCGCTATAATCTGTTCCAGCCGCTCATCACCCCGATACTGCGAAGTACTGCCATCAGTAATTATCATCAGCGTTATTTCATGCCCTGCATCATGAAGCTTTGCAATAGTTCCGCCCATTCCAAGCACTTCATCATCAGGATGTGCCACAACAACCAATACCTTCATTAGGTAACCTCCATTTTGTATCTGCAAAATTGCTTTCATACTGCTATCGGATTTTTATACTTTTATTCAAATTGCTTCCTTATAATTTCAATAACACGTTTTTGCTGTTTCTCTGTCATCTTGATATCCGACGGCAGGCAAAGTCCGCGTCTGAAAATATCCTCTCCGACATTATCTGCATCTGCTGTTATAAAATCATTTTCTGCATATACCGGCTGCATATGCATCGGTTTCCAGATAGGTCTTGACTCTATGTTCTCCGCCTCCAGCGCAATTCTGATTTTCTCAGGAGTTACTCTGCTCATTGCTTCTTCATCTATTGTCATACAGCTCAGCCAGAAATTCGGCTCTGAGCATTCAAGATACGGGTTCATTTTTACCGGCATATCCTCAAATGCAGCCTTGTATCTTTTGTAAATGTCCGTTTTTAGTGCCTTGTGCTCGTCAAGGTGCAATAGCTGTCCTCTGCCTATCCCCGCGACTACATTGCTCATTCTGTAGTTATAGCCGATTTCGCTGTGCTGATACC
>CAMFCK010000017.1 GCA_945948775.1 uncultured Clostridia bacterium | reverse complement strand
CCCTCAATGACAAGCTTTTTCAGCGAATCATAATTGGTAATATGCGGCTTCAGGTGTACCTCGCAGCCAAGCCTGATATCAGGGAACTCACCGCCGTCCTCCCTCATTACCTTTGCAAGAAGTTCGCTGGCATAGCTTCTGCGCTCAAGGAATTCGCTTATATCTCCTTCCTCCTCGATATAAATATGAGAAGTAGAAACAATTGTATCAATACCGTCCCTCATTGCATTTTTCAGCATCGCTATAGACATTCGCACGTCTTTAGCTCCATCGTCAATTCCGGGCAGGATATGTGAATGAAAATCAATCATATTTGCCTCCTGCGTTCTTACAAAGCATTGATATAGTTCTTTACAAGCTCCTCTAAAAGCTCATCACGCTCAACTCGTACTATTCTGCTGCGCGCTCCGTTATAGCTTGTGATCCGGATAAAATATATCCGACGATTTGGCTTATCGGGTCATAGCCCTTGACCTTAAGCGCGTCATACACTCCCGCAACGATGTCCCTGACCTCCTGCGCCTTATCAATTTCTATTTTCCACTTCAAAGTATCGTTTGTGTCCATCATAATCACCTCATACCTGTTATATAATTAATTATTGTCCTGTGCCTGTTCCCACGGCATAACATCGCCGTCCTCACGAAGATATTCAAGAATCTGCCAAACGCCCTCACCCGTCTTGGAAGAAACAAAAAACACCTTTTCACACCCGGCAAGCAGAAGCCAGCGCTTTGCCTGTTCGGGATCTGCATACGGAGAATCAATTTTTGTAACAATTCCTATGACTGGACGGTTTGCAAGCGGCGCAACAGCGGGAGAATAAAGGGAGTACGGTTCAACTGCGCTTGCTAAAAGCGCAACCACTCTTGCCTCAAAGGTATACATCGCGAGCGCAGCGCCAAGGCTTCTGCTTTCACAGTATTCACCCGGCGTGTCAATAAGTATATCAAAATTATTCACATACTGCGTTTTCCTATAGACTATCGGCTCGCCGCGAAGCGCCTGAATAAGCGAAGTCTTGCCGCATTCGCTGCGTCCTACAAGAATAAGCTTTTTCATTATGTCCTGGTACAGTCGCAAACTGCAAATCCGAGAACATTCTTTGCATATTCGCAAACTGCCTTAACAGCTGTCTCTGTATCGGCTACAAGTCCGGTAATAATAAGCGTGCCGCTGAAACGGTCAACAAAGCCAAGGTCTATATTGGCTGTTTTCATTGCAATATCAGCCGCGATAACCGCAGTTTCCGCAGGGCTCATTGTTATTATGCCGATTGCCGCGCGGTTATAATCAAGCTCCGGATTAAGACCAAGCTTCTGATAAAGCGTCGGATCGGGGCTGGCTATTATATGCGCAAGCGTAATCTGCTTACCGGGAACAAGCTCCTGTATTATACGCAGCTTTGCATCGCCGTTTTTCATAATAGCGTCTGTTATATCCATATGCCGCCTCCAAAATACCATTATTAATAATATTATATCAGTATTCTCAAAATTTTGCAAGACCTACAGCTCAATTTTTATGTTCTGAAAATACAAATTTTCCAAACACACGCAAAAAAGGGAGCTGCCGTTTGGAAAGGCTTGGCGTATATGCCTCCTTTTGCAGCAGTTCCCCGTTGTATGCATTACAAGCAGCCTTTTGCTTACTCCTCGTCTTCAGCCGGATTCTCTGCGATATACTTTTCTATATCAACAGGCTCATCCTCAGCCGAAACAACCTCAGGCTTTGCCTCGGGCTGTTCTTCCTGAGCTTGCTTCTGCTCCTCGGCAGGCGGAGCAATTAAAGCTCTGATGGAAAGACTTATCTTGTTTGCGTCCCAATCGATAGCCGTGATTTTAGCTTCAACTTCTTCGCCAATCGAAAGAACGTCCTCAGGCTTACCGATTCTGCGGTCAGCAATCTGCGAAATGTGAATAAGACCGTCAACATTCGGCATAAGCTCACAGAATGCGCCGAACGGCATTATTCTTACTACCTTGCACTTTACAACATCGCCGACATTATACTTAGCCTTTGCGATAACCCAAGGATTATCCTCAGCCTTCTTATAGCCAAGCGATATTTTCTTTGTTTCGGGATTAAGATCCTTGATGTAAACAGTAATAACGTCGCCCTCTTTGACGATTTCCGACGGATGCTTAATCTTATTCCATGAAAGCTCGGATATGTGAACAAGACCGTCTACGCCGCCCAAATCAACAAATGCACCGAAGCTTGTTAACGATTTAACAGCGCCTGTATACTCTTTTCCGACCTCGGCAGAAGCCCAAAAAGCATCCTCAACAGCCTTCTTTTCCTCTTCAAGAACCGAACGGACAGAACCCACAAAACGCTTTTTACGCTCGTCCATATCAATCAATCTGAGTCTTACGTTAGTATTGAGCAATGTTTCCAAATCCTGAACAAATCTCAGAGCTGCATGTCTTGCGGGAACAAACACCTGAGTCTGGTCTACCAAAGCAATAACGCCGCCCTTAACCGTTTTGATAATCTTAGCGTCAAGAATCTGATTGTTCTCATAAGCCTCCTTCATCTTGTTCCAGTTTTCCATTGCAACAAGCTTCTTTCTTGAGAGAACAACCTTGCCCTCAGCGTCATTAACTCCGACAACGTAAACCTTAATCTCATCACCGGGCTTAACCAAATCCTCAACCTTTGCATACGGATCATCACTCAGCTGATCGGCAGCCAACTGACCGTTATACTTGAAACCGCCAAGGTCAACGATAACCTCATTATTACGGATTTCAACTACTGTTGCGTCAACAATATCTCCGTTGTTCAAGGTCTTGCTTTCAGATTGAGCAAACAGCTCAGCGAAAGACTCTTCGTTTGTCAATTTTTCGTCCATCGTTGTAAAAACCTCCTCGATAATACATCCCGGTGTACACGCACCCGCCGTAATACCTATCTTTTTATTTTTTAAATCCACGCCCTTTGGAATGTCGGCGCAGGTTTCGATAAAGTAGGCTTCGGGACAGTTTGCCTTTGCGATTTCAAAAAGCTTTGCTGTATTAGAGCTTTTTCTTCCGCCGATGACAAACATAACGTCACTCTCTGCCGAAAGAGCTGCCGCTTCCTCCTGCCTATCCTTAGTCGCATTACATATTGTATCAAAAACCACTACTGTTTTGCAAGTGTTTTTAATAATTTGTACGATTTTAACAAATATTTCTTTATTTATTGTGGTTTGTGCCACAACGCAAACCGGTTTTTCGGTCATATTTTGGGGCAAAACGCAATTTTCGTCATAAGTTATGAACGCGCTGTCATCGCACCAGCCGTTTATCCCAATCACTTCCGGATGATTTTTGTCACCGATTATAATTATGGAATAACCCTTGCTGTGATGTTCATGTACGATTCTATGAATTTTTGCCACAAACGGACAGGTCAAATCGGTGCAAAGCAATCCGCGGCTTTCGATCTCGTCCACAACCGCTTTTTTTACTCCGTGAGTACGGATTACAACTCTTCTGTCCGGCTCTGCCTCGTCAGGACTGTTATATACCCGCACTCCCTTTTTTTCAAGATCGTCTATTACGGTATGATTATGGATAAGCTCACCGAGGGTGCCTATCTTTTCACCTTCGTTTACAAGCCGGTAAACCTCGTCCACCGCACGCTTGACGCCATAGCAGAAGCCGGCGGTTTTTGCCGTTTTTATACTCATCATCACACCTTCAGTCCGCGTATAGTCTGCATCATCTCATCGCTCAGGCTTTGCAGCTGCTCAACGCTCAGCTTTTCGCCGTAATGCTCGGTATAATATATCGGTTTGCCGTAGGTGATGGTAATCTTGCGCATAAAGCCTATTTTTCCGCTGATATACGCAGGCTGAATTGGCACCTGCGCGCGCACCGCAAGCATTACCGCTCCCGGCTTTGCCTTTGCGCTTTTTTCATCTGTCACTCTGCGTCCCTCCGGGAACATAAGCACCATTTCACCTGCTCCGAGCTTTGACAGCGCGCTCTTTATCGCTCCGATGTCTCCCGTATCACGGTGAACCGGGAAAGCGCCTAACGACTTGATCAGACCGCCGAAAAGCTTATTGCGGAACAGCTCCGACTTGGCCATAAATCTGAGCCTTCTCGGGCAGGTCATACCTGCAAATACAACGTCCAGGTCGCTTCGGTGATTAAGCGCAAGTATGCATCCGCCCTGCTTCGGGATATTCTCCTTTCCCACACACTTTAAGCGGAATACAAAGAACAGGCAGATCCGGCATACCCATAACGCAAATTTGTAAAACACTTATTTCATATCCTTTCTCTTTTGTGATGAAGCAACCGCGCCAAGCACCGCTTCCACCGCAGCGTCAAAATCAAGCTCTGTCGTATCAATCAGCACAGCGTCCTCAGCACGTCTGAGCGGCGCAAATTCACGCTCCGAGTCATTTTTATCACGGTACTGCATGTCGCGCCTGACCTGTTCAAAATCCGTCTGCACAGCCTTTGCTTTCAGTTCGTCAAACCGTCGTCTGGCACGTTCCTCCACCGATGCTGTCAAGAATATTTTTACATCTGCATCGGGAAGCACATATGTACCTATGTCGCGTCCGTCCATTATTACATTGTTTCCCCGCGCAAGCTCTCTCTGAAGCTCAACAAGCTTGATGCGCACCTGCGGTATCGTTGCTATATCCGAGGCGCCTATACTGACATCAGGCTCCCTGATACGTTCGGAAACATCCCTTCCGCACAGATATATCCGCTGACCGGCATCGGTATAGCGTATTTCAAGTCCGTTTTCAATCGCATACAATGCGCATGCGCGGTACATTGCCCCGGTGTCGACATATATGAAGCCAAGCTTTTTCGCGACCGCTCTTGATATTGTACTCTTGCCTGCTCCGGCAGGTCCGTCAACAGCAATATTTATATTTTTCATCTGACATAATATCCTTTCAGTCCTTTACAAGATCAGGGCGCAGCTTAATTGCCTCGCGCATATATACATGCTCAATCTCGTCGAGACTCTTGCCGCTGTTTGACAGCAGCAGTATGCGCACACACTTTTCAAGAGCTCCGTCAACAGGTATTTCCGTCATACACATAAGCGGCACGTTTGTAACTCCGCGTTCTCTGACCGCTCTTGCCGGAAATACCGCGTCAAGATCCGGCGTCAGCGAAAAGAACATACACACAAAATCATTTGCGTCAAGAGAATTTCTGGCAACCATCTCGTCATACAGCAATGCTGTCGCCGACAAAATCTCCTCTTTTTCGTTACTGTCTACCGTGATCGCGCCGCGAAACGCTCTAACCATTTTACATCAACCCTTTCAGTATATCATATAACGCAGCGGACGCCGTCCGCGCGGCATATTCATTTTATGCATTCTCCCCGGCAAGATAGCCTGTAGAAAAAGCTATCTGCAGGTTAAATCCGCCTGTATATGCGTCAACATCTATAATCTCTCCTGCAAAATACAGACCGTCTATAAGCTTTGACTGCATTGTGGACGGATTTATCTCGGAGCATTTTATACCCCCTGCGGTGACTATTGCCTCCTCGATCGGCCGTGTGCCGGTTATATCAAGCTCAAGCGACTTTATAAGGCAGCACAGCCTCGCGCGTTCCTTTTTTGTCACAGAGCATACCTCTTTATGGGGATCTATGCCGGATAATTTAATTATAACAGGTATCAGCGCTTTTGGCAAGAGTTTGTCCATCGCATTTATCAAATGTTTTTTTCCTGCTTCTTCAAAATCCCGCAAAATGCGGCTGTCAAGCTGTTTTTCGTCAAGCGCAGGCTTTAAATCAATTTTTGCGGAATACTTCTTTTCTCCTATATCGCGGATATGCGCCGAAGCGGACAGCACTATCGGTCCCGAAATTCCGAAATGCGTAAACAGCATCTCTCCGAAATCCGAAAATACCTTTTGTCCTTCGCTGTATATATTAAGGCTGACATTCTTAAGCGACAGCCCCATCAGTTCTTTAACCCATTTTTGCGCTGTCACAAGCGGTATCAGCGACGGTCTCGGCGTAATTACAGTATGACCGAGCCTTGCGGCAAGCCTATAACCTGAGCCGTCCGAGCCGGTCAGCGGATAGGATTTCCCTCCCGCGGCAAGTATCACGCTGTCGCACGGATATTTGATCTTTCCGCAGGCAACAGCCGTAACGCGTGAATTTTCCGTGATAATTTCGGTTGCCTTCGCCTTTACGAACAGAACATTTTCCCCTGTGGCTGCCCTTACAAGCGCGTCAGCAACGTCCTTAGCCTTATCCGACTGTGGAAACACCCTGCCGCCCCGTTCCACCTTTGTAGGCACATTATAATCTTCAAGCATAGCTATAACATCATAATTCGTGAATGCGTTAAGCGCACTGTACAAAAATCGGCTGTTTGTCGGAATATTCTCCAGTATTCCGTCAATGTCGGCAATATTGGTGACATTGCATCGTCCTTTACCGGTAATCCTCACCTTCCGCGCACATATTTCATTGCGCTCAATTACAATGACCTTCTCTGCATGAAGCCTTGCTCTTGAAGCAGCAAGAAGTCCGGCTGCGCCGGCGCCGATTATGACTATACACTTTCCCGGCATAACATCCCTCCTACTCCGCCGTTGCCCTGAAATACCATTTTTCCAGTCCTGCAAGGCTGTTGTAAAAATTCGGCTGCTCTACTCCCGAGAGCTGCTTTGTGTACACAACTCCGTCCGTACTGTAATAAAGCGGCACAAACGGAGGATTTTCAAAAAACACCTGTTCATACGCAAGGAGTGCCCGGCTGAGCGATTCATCATCCGCACAGTATCTCAGCGCGTATGCCGCGTCCGAAAGCTGCTGACTGTAAAAGCCGAAATAGTTTCCGCTTTCTGTGAGAAAGCCGGGGTCAAGATTATCCTCCATGATGACCTCACCCAGGAACATATCATAATTCTTATCATCAATTCTGCTTTTATATTCATCAAAGCTTACCTGCTCAAGCCTTGCACTTATCCCGGCATATTCAAGCTGTGACGCTATAAGCTCCGCCGCCGCTATTTTCTGCGCATTTTCCATCGGCACAAGCACCGACACCTCCGCCTGTATGCCTTGTTCGTCAGTATATATCCCGCCGTTCAGACTGTACCCTGCTTTGCTCATTGTGCCGCGTATATCAAGCTCCGGGCCCTGCGCCTGCGTATAAAACCACGCGTCCGGATTTACCGGTGCGGCACAGGGCACTCCTCGCCCGTATAATGCTGATTCTATAAGCTTATCTCGGTCTATTATCTCAGCAATTACCTGCCTCAGATACGGCTGTTCATATTTAGCCAGAGTATTGTTAAAGCCAAGAAACGTGAAACGGTTCGAGGTATAATTCCTTACTGTAATATTTCCGCCCGGAGTTTTCTGTCCCAAATCAATTTCGCTTGAGGTTATTACATCAAGCTCATTTGCCTCAAAGGCATTGACACATGATATCGCGCTTCGCATAAGCCTTACGTTGACCGCCGTCACAGAACCGGAGCTTGCGCGGTATTTCTCATTAGGAACAAGATACAGCTTTGATGCATTTTTTTCAGACACCCTGAACGCACCCGTTCCGTCAGGCTTCTCATCAATTGTTCCCGATGAACCGTTTTTAATGATCGGGAAGCTCAGGCAGCCTTCAATATTCATGACCGGCTCATATAGTTCAAGAAGCACCGTACCGTCCTCCTGCGCTTTTGCAGACGCGATATATGCCACATTATGCTTATAAAGCGAATCTCCGCCTTTTATCTCGTTTATCGAGTACACCACATCCTCAGCGCAAAGCGGACTTGCGTCCTGCCACACAGTGCCGTCGGTCAGCACAACCGTTGCATACATGCGATCCGCTGACATTACAACCCGTTCGGCAAGCCCCGGCTCAGGGCGCAGATCCTCATCATGATAAAACAGCGGCTCATATATCAGCCACATCAGCTGTGCCGCCGATTCCGACTTTGTGCGCAGAGGATTAAAGGTGTCTACACCGTATGCCGACAGATTAATTATATTTTCACTATTTTCTATTATAAGCTCTCCGCCCTGCTCACCGCCCATCGCGCAGGAGCACAACAGCGTGCATATCGCCGAAAGCACGGCAATTAATTTCCGAATTATTGATATAACCCCCTATACAAGCTGTGCAAACGCAGCCATTGTGCCGCGTCTTGCGCCTGTTTTTCTGTGCGAATAAAACAAATCGCTGCGGCAATAGGTGCATATACCGCTGTCCGTTATATTTTCCGGCGGTATTCCGCAGTCTGAAAGCTGAGATAAAACACACCGCTGCAAATCTACATGCGGCTTTTCATAGCCGTATACTATACATTCTTCTCCGAATTTTTCAATAAATACCTTTGCCACTTCTTCTCCGACCTCAAAATGGCAGGCTCTTATTGAAGGTCCTACAGCCGCTATAATATCCTCCGGCCTTGAGCCGTAAACAGCAGACATATGCTCTGCCGTAAGAGCGCTTATCCGCGCTGCCGTTCCTTTCCAGCCCGAATGTACGAGCGCAAGCACACCCTGACGCTTATCAAGCAGAAAGACAGGCACGCAGTCCGCGTAAAAGGTGACCAGCGTGACGCCCGGCTCCGCCGTAACAAGAGCATCTGCGCTTTCAAAGCTGTTCTCGCGGGTAAAACCGCTTCCGCAGTCTTTTTTCCCGACATCGGCAATGTCTACCCCGTGCACCTGCTTTGAAAGAACAAGCGAATCCGTATCAATACCAAGCTCCCGGCAAATTATACAGTAGTTTTCCATTATATTTTCTCTGCTGTCGCTGCAATTCATACGCAGATTCATACTTTCATATTCATCTGTACTCACGCCGCCGCGCCGCGTTGTAAAGCAATGCTTCATAAGTCCGGTTCTTTCAAAGGAATCTATAGTATAATACCACAAATTCCCGTTTTTTACAAGCCTGAACAATCAAATCACGCTCCGTTAAAATGCTCATATATATTTTGTGCCGTAGCTTTATCAATGCCGGCTGCCAGCAGCTCCTCCGTTGTGGCGTTCTTTACAGCCTCTACCGACTTAAAATGAGCCAGAAGCGCCGCCTTACGCTTTTCTCCGACTCCGACTATGCCGTCAAGCTCCGAGCGCGTGATATTCTTTGCCCTCTGCCTGCGGTGATGTGTTATCGCGCTGCGGTGCGCCTCGTCCTGTATGGCGGTTATAAGCCTGAACACGCTGCTTGT
>CAMFCK010000016.1 GCA_945948775.1 uncultured Clostridia bacterium | reverse complement strand
ATACCGGCAGAGTATGCGATACCGGAATAGTTTACTGCACACTTCCCAACCACGACCGTGAAAAGGCAAAAAGCATTCTTAAAAATCTGATAATAAAGCATAATGTTGATCTTATCTCCATTGGCAACGGCACAGCCTCCAAGGAAACCGAAAAGGTTACGGCAGAGCTTATTTCCGGGCTTGACCGCAAGGTTTACTACATGGTTGTCAGTGAGGCCGGCGCGTCGGTGTATTCAGCGTCCAAGCTTGCCGCAGAGGAATTTCCCGATTTTGACGTTTCTCTGAGAAGCGCGGTTTCCATCGCACGCAGAATACAGGATCCGCTTGCCGAGCTTGTCAAGATTGATCCCAAATCGATAGGCGTGGGACAGTATCAGCATGACATGAACCAGAAACAGCTCGGAGAGGCATTAGGCGGCGTTGTAGAGGACTGTGTAAACAGCGTGGGAGTTGATCTTAATACCGCGTCACCCTCGCTTTTGTCATACGTTTCCGGTATAAATTCCGCAGTTGCAAAAAACATCATCGCCTACCGCGAGGAAAACGGACGTTTTACCGAGCGAAAAGAGCTTTTAAAGGTACCCAAGCTCGGTCAGAAGGCGTTTCTTCAGTGTGCGGGCTTTTTACGTATAACAGACGGCACAGAGCTTTTTGACAACACTTCTGTTCATCCGGAGAGCTATAAAGCCGCAGCGGGGCTTCTTTCGACACTCGGATACTCAAAGGATGATCTTTCCTCCGGCAATATCTCAGACATAACCTCAGGTATATCAGCTTACGGAGCAGAAAAGCTCGCTGCAGAGCTTGATATAGGTGTTCCGACGCTCAATGATATTGCACAGGCTCTTTTAAAGCGCGGACGCGACCCGCGTGACGAACTGCCAGAGCCGGTAATGCAGTCGGAAATCATGGATATATCCGAACTCAAGCCCGGCATGATAATGACCGGTACTGTCAGAAACGTAATTGATTTCGGCGCTTTTGTTGACATAGGCGTACATCAGGACGGTCTTGTGCATATTTCTCAGATATGCAGCAAATTTATAAAGCATCCGTTAGATGTCTTATCCGTAGGTGAAATAGTTAAAGTAAAAATACTTGATGTAGATGTAAAAAGAAAGCGCATTGCGCTGACCATGAAAGATATATGACAGGAGAATTATTATGATAAATCAGATTTCATTTCCTGCGTTTGGAATAAGCCTTACAATAAATCGTGTTGCTTTTACGGTATTCGGCAAGGAGATATACTGGTACGCACTCATAATTCTTGCCGGCTTTTTTCTCGGAGCGCTGTTTGTTGCTTCAAGCGCAAAAAAACGCGGTGCAAACCCGGAAAACGTATGGGATATCGCATTATACGGTCTGATATTCGGGCTGATTTGCGCACGCATTTATTATGTGCTGTTTGATTTTGATTCAGTACGCGGCAATATACTTAACATCTTCAAGATCTGGGAGGGCGGAATTGCAATCTACGGCGGAATTATCGGCGCAGCTGCATCAACATATGTTTATTGCCGAAAAAAAAAGCTGTCGGTCACAAAGATGTTTGATTTATGCTGTCCCGGGCTGCTTCTCGGTCAGGCAATAGGGCGATGGGGCAATTTTGTTAATGCAGAGGTATATGGAAAGGAAACCTCGCTGCCATGGGGGATGTCGATAAACGGCGGCGCGCCGGTACATCCGCTGTTTCTGTATGAAAGCCTGTGGAACGCAGTTGGCTTTTTGCTTATACTTCTTTTCAGAGATAAAAAACATCAGGACGGTCAGGTGTTCTTCTTCTATATTTTCTGGTACAGTCTCGGACGAATCTTCCTCGAGGGCATGCGCCAGAGCCAATATATTCTCTATCTCGTCAGCGGCAGGCTCGGCATCTCACAGGTTGTAGCTGCGACAGGAATAATTTTTGGCATTTCCGGTTTTATTTGGTCGAAAAAACGTAAGATAGAAAATTAGGATATTTTATACTAATTTGTCGAATATGGTTAGTTAAGAATTTTTACTATCATCTTGTGTCGAAAGCTGTCTTGCGAAAGTCGGAAATTGCTGTAAATATCTATTGACTTTTGACGAACGGTGAGATAAAATCTAAATAGTGATTGGAAGGGTAACATCAGGGAGTGTGATACACATGATATGTATAGGATTCGATAAGAAATTACAATCCGAATTAGAACGTTTAGTTTCTTCAAACTATCCGGGACATTTGTCCGATCAGAGCCTTATAAACATTGCTCTAAAATATGAGCGTACGATTCAAAAAAAGTCAACCAAATAACACAAAAGAAAATCCTCAATCACAAAGAGAAGCAAGAACTGAGAAAATTCGGTTCTTGCTTTTTTGTTATCGTCTGAAGGTTTTTGTAATAGTTTTAATCCTGTCAGCAAGCTCATCTGTCAAGGTGTTCTTCTCTATGCGGTACAGCCAGTTTCCGCCAATGGTAGACGGAATATTCATTCGTGCCTCACTTCCCTGCACAAGGTAATCCTGAATGGGAATTATGACTAAATCGGCAACGCTTGCCATGAGCATGCGCACCGAAGCAGGCACAGCTTCAGCTTTTCTTTTTACTCCGAGATAGTTATTTACAAATTCACGCTGAGCGCCCTTTGTCTGCGAATACCAGCCTGCCATTGTGTCATTGTCATGCGTACCCGTATATGCAACGCAGTTTGACTTGAAGTTGTGCGGCAGATACATATTGTCACCATACGGATCAAACGCAAACTGCAGCACTCTCATTCCAGGGTATCCGCACTCCGCCAGCAGCATATGTACATCCTCGGTCAGATAGCCCAGATCCTCAGCAATTATATCCACATCGCCTAGCTCGCCTTTAACAGCCTCAAACAGCGAATATCCTGGACCTTTTTTCCATGTGCCTATCGTTGCGTCCTCCATGCCATAAGGAATCGCATAATAAGACTCAAAACCCCTGAAATGGTCAATTCTAACCTTATCGTACAGCCGGAAGCTCATTCGGATACGCTTAATCCACCAATCATAGCCTCTGCTGCGCATATATTCCCAGTTATACAGCGGATTGCCCCACAATTGTCCCTTAGCGGAAAAATCATCCGGCGGACAGCCTGCAACTCTGCACGGAAGCTTATTCTCGTCCAATTCGAAAAATTCAGGCGAACGCCATACTTCTGCCGAGTCAAGCGCAACATATATAGGCATATCACCGATAATTCTAATTCCATTGGCATTCGCATAATTCTTCAATTCGCCCCACTGTTTGTAAAACTCGTACTGGACAAACATATAAAAATCAATGCTGCGGGAAAGCATATCGCTATAATGCTCAATTGCCTCCGGCCTGCACATTCTGATGTCCTCATCCCAGTAAACCCAGCAGCGGAAGTGATTATGTTCTTTAATCGCCATGAAAAGTGCATAATCCGCCAACCAAAACCTATTTTCCTCTACAAACATATAATATTCGTCTGTTCTCTCAAACCGCGAAAAAGCCTTTCTGAGCACCGGATAACGGTTATCAAACAGCCGCTTATAATCAACAGCAGTATCATCATCACCGAAAAAATAGTTTTCTATCTCATGCTTTTCAAGCAATCCCTCATTGCAAAGTATATCCAAATCAATAAAATATGGATTGCCCGCAAAGGCAGAGTTGCTTTGATAGGGCGAATCACCAAAGCTGGTTGGACATACCGGCAAAACCTGCCAATAGCTTTGACCGCTTCTTTTTAAAAAGTCAACAAATTTATATGCTTCTTCGCCCAGCGAACCAATTCCGTAATTTGACGGAAGCGATGAAATATGCATGAGTATACCTGCTTTTCTCACAAATCATCCCACCTATCAGAAGTATTAATATATATTTTAACATATATAAAAAGAAAAGTAAATATTAAATCTGCTGATGATAAAATTATAAAATAAAAGGAACTGTCGCGTTAAGACAGCCCCTTTATAAGCTTAAACTATGGAATTATTCCTCAATCTCAGAAACAACGCCTGAACCAACTGTTCTGCCGCCCTCACGGATAGCGAAACGAAGTCCCTTCTCGATAGCGATAGGAGTGATAAGCTCAACTTCCATCTTTACATTATCGCCAGGCATGCACATCTCTGTACCAGCAGGAAGTGTGATAACGCCTGTAACGTCTGTTGTTCTGAAATAGAACTGAGGTCTGTAGTTGTTGAAGAACGGTGTATGACGACCGCCTTCATCCTTTGTCAATACATAAACCTCACCCTTGAACTTTGTGTGAGGATGAATTGAACCCGGCTTTGCAAGAACCTGACCACGCTCAATCTCGTTTCTCTGAACACCACGAAGAAGAGCACCGATGTTGTCGCCTGCTTCAGCGTAGTCAAGAAGCTTTCTGAACATCTCGATACCTGTAACAACAACCTTACGAGCCTCGTCTGTAAGACCAACGATTTCAACTTCCTCAGAGAGCTTCAGCTGACCTCTCTCAACACGGCCTGTAGCAACTGTACCACGACCAGTGATTGAGAAGATATCCTCGATAGGCATAAGGAAGGGCAGATCTGCCTTTCTTTCCGGAGTCGGGATATAGCTGTCAACAGCGTCCATAAGGTCAAGAATGCACTTATACTCAGGTGCATTGATATCTGTTGATGTAGACTCAAGTACAGCAAGTCCTGAACCTGTAATGATAGGAATCTCATCACCGGGGAACTCATACTCAGAAAGAAGATCTCTGATTTCCATCTCAACGAGCTCAAGAAGCTCAGGGTCATCAACCTGGTCTGCCTTGTTCATGAATACAACAATGTAAGGAACGCCAACCTGACGGGAGAGCAGAATATGCTCACGAGTCTGAGGCATAGGACCGTCTGCTGCAGAAACAACCAATATAGCACCGTCCATCTGAGCAGCACCGGTGATCATGTTCTTAACATAGTCAGCATGTCCGGGGCAGTCAACGTGAGCGTAGTGACGCTTCTCTGTCTCATACTCAACGTGTGCGGTAGAAATTGTGATACCTCTTTCTCTCTCTTCCGGAGCCTTATCGATCATGTCGTATGCTTCGTACTGAGCCTGACCCTTCATAGCCAATACTTTTGTGATAGCGGCTGTAAGAGTGGTCTTGCCATGGTCAACGTGACCAATGGTTCCGATGTTAACGTGTGGCTTTGTTCTTTCAAATTTTGCCTTTGCCATTATAATTTCCTCCTTTATTATCTCTTGATAAAATCAATCATTACTATTTTACAATTTTTTTCAGTAAAAATCAAGTCTTTTTTGAAAATAATGCTAAAGAATTAGTTATTCTTTGTGCGTTCATTAACAATCTTCTCCTGAATTGACTTGGGAACCTCTGAATAGTGTGAAGGCTCCATTGTATACTGACCGCGTCCCTGTGTTCTTGAACGCAGCTCGGTAGCGTATCCGAACATCTCGGACAGCGGCACCATAGCTGTAATTCTCTGAGCACCGGAAAGCGCTTCCATCTTCTGGATCATACCGCGGC
This sequence comes from uncultured Clostridia bacterium, assembly GCA_945948775.1. Lineage (GTDB taxonomy): Bacteria > Bacillota > Clostridia > UBA1381 > UBA1381 > HGM11525. Next base: position 3,756 of record CAMFCK010000016.1, on the reverse strand, counting down.
GTGAGTTTAAATCGCCCATAACATCGCCGAGGTATTCATCCGGCATAATAACATTTACAAGCATGATAGGCTCCTTAATAACAGGATCAGCCTTCTTCATGCCTTCCTTAAACGCCATAGATGCCGCAATCTTGAACGCCATTTCTGACGAGTCTACCTCGTGGTAAGAACCGTCATAAAGGGTAACCTTAACGTCAACAACGTTATAGCCCGCTAAAACACCGCTCTGCATTGCTCCCTGTACACCGGCGTCTACCGCAGGAATATATTCCTTCGGAATCGCACCGCCGACAATAGCATTTACAAATTCATAGCCTGCGCCCTCCTCCTGAGGCTCAAGCTTCAGAAGAACGTGACCGTACTGACCTTTACCGCCTGACTGACGCGCATATTTATGCTCTATATTAACACTTTTTCTGATAGCCTCGCGGTAGGATACCTGCGGTTCGCCGACGTTTGCTTCAACCTTGAACTCACGAAGCAGACGGTCAACGATGATTTCAAGATGCAGCTCGCCCATTCCGGCGATAATTGTCTGACCTGTTTCCTCGTCCGTATAGGTCTTGAAAGTCGGGTCTTCCTCTGCAAGCTTCTGCAAAGCAATGCCCATTTTCTCCTGAAGTTCATTGATTCAAGTATAATCGGATGCTTCTCATCGCAGAGAGTATCACCTGTAGTGGTGTTTTTAAGACCAACTGCAGCTGCAATATCACCCGAATATACTATATCAATATCCTCCCTGTGGTTTGCGTGCATCTGCAGGATTCTTCCCATACGCTCCTTTGTACCCTTGGAGGCATTAAGAACATATGAACCGGCATTTACCGTACCGGAATAAACTCTGAAGAAGCATATCTTACCAACAAACGGGTCTGTAGCAATCTTGAATGCAAGTGCCGAGAACGGAGCATCATCGCTTGACGGACGCTCATCCTCCTCATCAGTATCAGGAATAACGCCCTTGATGTGCGGAATGTCGGTCGGAGCCGGCATATAATCAACAATCGCGTCAAGCAGCATCTGCACACCCTTGTTTCTGTAAGAGGTGCCGCAGGTCATGGGAACGATTTCATTAGCTATAGTAGCTTTTCTGAGAGCAGTCTTCAGCTCGTCGACCGTAAGCTCTTCGCCTTCGAGATACTTCATCATAAGATCCTCGTCGGTCTCTGCAATAGCCTCAATCATAGCCGCTCTGTATTCCTCTGCCTTTTCCTTCATATCCTCCGGGATATCCTCATCACGCACATCGTTGCCGAGGTCATCGTAATATACCTCCGCTCTCATCGTCATAAGGTCAATTATTCCCTTAAAGGTATCCTCTGCACCAATGGGAAGCTGGATAGGCACGCCGTTTGCTTTCAGACGCTCCTTAACCATGTCTACAACATGGTAAAAATCCGCACCCATGATGTCCATTTTATTTACATAAATCATTCTGGGGACATTGTAATCGTTAGCCTGACGCCATACGGTTTCAGACTGTGGCTCAACACCGCCCTTTGCGCACATGACTGTTACAGAGCCGTCAAGCACGCGCAGCGAACGCTGAACTTCAACTGTAAAGTCAACGTGTCCCGGTGTATCAATGATATTTATTCTTTTGCCCTTCCACTGACAGGTTGTAGCAGCAGAAGTAATAGTGATACCACGCTCCTGCTCCTGCGCCATCCAGTCCATCTGTGCAGCGCCTTCATGAGTTTCGCCAATCTTGTGGATACGGCCGGTATAATAAAGAATTCTTTCGGTTGTCGTGGTCTTACCGGCGTCGATATGAGCCATGATACCGATATTTCTTGTATTTTCCAAAGAAAATTGTCTGCCCATTATTCATTTCCTCCTTTCAGCATAGATAATGAATATTATTTTAAGTTAAATTCCGGGAAATTATGCCGCGGCAAGCAAAAAAACACAACCGCAGCGAAAATTACCAGCGATAATGAGCGAACGCCTTGTTTGCTTCTGCCATTTTATGGGTATCCTCGCGCTTTTTAACAGCGCCGCCGGTACCGTTCAATGCGTCCATCAGCTCATTTGCAAGTCTTTCCTTCATTGTCTTTTCGTTACGCTCGCGAGAGTAACGTGTAAGCCAGCGAAGTCCGAGAGTCTGGCGTCTTTCGGGTCGAACCTCCATAGGAACCTGATAGGTTGCACCGCCGACACGGCGCGCCTTAACCTCGAGTACGGGCATGATATTATCAAGCGCCTCGCCGAATACTTCAAGCGGGTCTTTGCCTGTCTTTTCCTTTATGATATCAAACGCATCATAAACTATCTTCTGAGCCACGCCCTTCTTGCCGTCAAGCATTATGTTATTTATAAGCTTTGTAACAACAACGCTGTTGTAAATAGGATCCGGCAGAACTTCACGTTTTGCAATATAACCTTTTCTTGACATATTTGCTTCCCTCCTTCATAAATTTGACGTTTTCCGCAAAAGCGGAAAACTATGAGTATCACAGGTACTCTGAGCTTAGTTTTTCAAAGCTCCGTTCATGCACAAGGTTATATGCTTCATTATATATAAAAAGATATAACCGAAATGCACATCTACACAAAAATTACTTCTTTTCCGGCTTAGGTCTCTTAGCGCCGTACTTAGAACGGGCTTGCATTCTCTTTGCAACGCCCTGAGCATCAAGAGTGCCGCGTATGATATGGTATCTTGTACCCGGCAGATCCTTTACTCTTCCGCCTCTGATAAGAACAACGCTGTGCTCCTGCAGATTATGACCGATACCGGGAATGTAAGCCGTAACCTCGATGCCGTTTGTAAGTCTTACTCTGGCGATCTTACGAAGCGCAGAATTAGGCTTCTTCGGTGTTGCGGTTCTTACAGCCGTGCAGACTCCTCTCTTCTGGGGAGAGCTGTGGTCATTTGTCTTCTTCTTAAGAGAGTTAAGGCTCTTCTGAAGCGCAGGCGCAGTTGACTTCTTCTGAGAAGTTTCTCTGCCCTTTCTTACCAGCTGATTAAATGTAGGCATAACGGATATCCTCCTTCTTTTAAAAATATATCTATTATAAACTCTTAAAGCTAAGAGATTATAACCTTAAAGCAGCGCAGGTCGCCTTTACGTCAATTCCGCAAAGAGCGCCAAGCTCACTCATTGAAGAAACATAAAAAAGCCTGTCCTTTGCCAAAGCCTCGATTTCCTCCAAAATCCGCTCCGGAGCATCCTCGGCAAGATATACCTTTTCGACTCCTGACGCAATAGCCTTTTTCGTTTCCTTAAGCCCGACCGCTAATCTGGTCTTTTCCTGCTCGGTAAACATTGCTTTACCACCTCATATCCACATTATTAGCCCAGCCTACTTAGTATAACAAAAGTATATACTGTTTGTCAATAGTTTTTTTTGAAAAAATCATTCTTTTGGCAAAAAAACATCAAAAAAAAGTTATTATTGCAATAATATCCCAAAAGGTGTATAATAAAGGCAAAGCTATTATTACAGAAACGGAAAAGATTTTATGAAGCAGAAAAATGTATACATCTGCCGCGAATGCGGCTATCAAAGTCCCAAATGGATGGGGAAATGCCCCTCCTGCGGTACATGGAGCAGCTTTGATGAAACAATAGTACGCGAAGAAAAATCCAAGCCCGCACGTCCTGCCAATGTCGGTGTACGGCGTCAGGCGCAGCGCATAAGCGAGGTGAAAACCGATGAGGATGTGCGCTATATCACCGGAATCAGCGAGCTCGACCGCGTACTCGGAGGCGGAATCGTGCGCGGTTCGCTGATTTTAGTCGGCGGCGATCC
>CAMFCK010000015.1 GCA_945948775.1 uncultured Clostridia bacterium | reverse complement strand
GCTAATTCATATTGTAGGTTTACAATAGATGTGTTACATTCCGGCATATTTTATTACGAGATAAACTCATAACAAAATATGTCGGCTAAAAAAAGAATACGGAAACTTCTCAAAATATGTTATAGTTAAGTTACCACTCCAAGCTATAAAAAGAAAGGTTTCCGTATATGAATACTATAACACAAACTATGAGGTTTAGGCAAGCATTAATTAATTATTCTTACAAATATGGTGCTGCTATACATTACAAAACAAATCGCCAATATGTTTATCGTTGGCGTAAAAGATATGACGGAACACTGCAATCTTTAGCAGACAAATCACACAGACCTCACCATCACCCCGAAACCTTAGCGTTTTCAAGGTTTTTACTGGCTCTAGCGGGCAAAATAGATGCACTCAGAGCTGTAGTGGCTCTTTTCGTAAAAAGGTTGTAGTAACTGCAAATCAAGAGCGTCTTTTTATCATAAGAATTGTGGTTTATTTAATGACTGCCGCCTCACGCGGCGGCATTGCGCCCATGGCTGCATTTTTATCAATACGTTCGTTCATATCGAAACTCCAATACCCTTTTATCTTTGCCTTTATGATAATTTTATCAAACGCGCATATGCATTGTAAACAGACCTTTTTCGAACTGATAGGACAATTTTGGTTCTTCTTAATATTTTTCGTAAAAAAGCCACGGCGGACTTTTTTGCCACCGCATAGATGTGTTCCGGCACATTATAGAAGCCTTCCTTCATACACGTTGGACAGTTCACCATAGACCTTACTCCAATTTCTTAGCGGAATTGCCTATTTTTTAGTTACCTCATATGTTGTCAAATATAGGGCTTTCAGCAATGTCGTTGTGGTCGGAAATACTCTTGTCTGACCATTTAACCTTCGATATGCACTATTAAGACTCGCTATTGCATTTGTATCATAGCATGAGCACAGACCGTCATATGCATAAAAGCATCGTCATATTCTCCGACTCCGCAATATATTTACCCGCGCTTGCAGGCAGAAGGAAATAATCTCCTTGTTTTATACGCCGTTCATATCCGTCTCCCGTTATTACGCCTTCACCCTCTGCCACAATATATACAGCCGCAGCCTGAGTTAATTCATACGCTCCCCCTGACAATATTATCCTCTGCAAGCCAAAGCTTTCGGTTATACTCCTTCCTATCAGCTCCTCACATTTCACCCCGTCTTTTTCGTACAATTTGACCGGGGCTATAAAAGCATTTTCCGACTCGCAAAAATCAAAGCAGCCGAGTGCGTCCTCCCGATTTAAGCCTATGTACATCTGATAATCGGAGAGTCTGTAGTCTCCGCACCAGTGCTCCGGCTGTACAGTGAAGTCGGTCGGCTCCTGAACCTCAAGAATAAGGCAGCCGGCGCCTATGGCATGAACTGTATTGGCAGGTATAAATACAACATCACCCTTATGTACCTTATATTTCTTAAGCAGCTTCTCCATAGCGCTTTTGTCTGTTTCGCTTCTCTCAATAGCCTCAGTAAAGCGCTCCTTTGTTATGCCCTCCTGAAATCCAAAGTACACACAAGCACCGGGGCGGGTGTCAAGAATATACCAGCACTCCTCTTTACCGTATTCCGAGTTGAAATACCTTGCGGAAAATTCCTTTGTGGGATGTGCCTGCACAGGCAGTCTGACAGCGCTGTCAAGGTATTTGACCAAAATGCCGAGATCATTCTTATCCCCCAGAATCTCCTTCCGGTATTTCGCAACGGCGTCACTAAGATACATATTAGTGCCTTCTATCCTGGATATCCCCTCATATACGTCTGTACTGCCTTCGTTCAAAGCCCTTACGCATGACGCGATCCATTCCTCCGGATAATTGTCGTCATTAAAATCTTTGCCGAGAAATTTCCCCATAAGCTTTCCTCCGGTATATACCCTGAAAACCCGGTTCTGTTCAAAAAATATCGGTCTATTATAGAACATTCTCAATCACTCCCGAATCTGATTATTTTTTGTGCTTCAGCTGTATTCGCATACGCTCCTGTACCTACAAGAGCAAATAATGCAGCGCCAAAGCTTGCCTCCTCCTTATGCAGCGGTATATTCAGCGGCATGCCGAACTTCTCCGAGATCTTCCTTGCAAGCGCCTTGTTTTTCCTTAATCCGTTGCCCGAGGCAATAAGCCGCGTACATTCTATATTCATCGCCTTATACATATTATAAAGCTCGTCTGCCATAGCCTCTACTGTTGCGACAATAAGCTCCTGCGGCGTGAAGTTTTCCGCTGAAATATTACTGATTGCTCCGCGCAGCTGCGGTTGTGCCCTTGTACCCATAAATCGGTTATCTACAACAAGTGCAGCCTCTGTTTTGTTTTCCAGAACTCTGTTCATTATATCGTATACGCTGTCTGTTTTATGTCCCGTAATCATTTCGGCTGTACTTCTCAAGAAATTCTCAAGCACAGCATAGGTCTTGCCGCCGCAAAGCGAGCAGCTTACCCACAGATATTTATTATCGGTGTACGGTCTTGTCTCAATACCGTTGCAGTCGGCTGCATGACCCGACTCGGCAGAGACCTGACTGCCTGTTCCGACATTTACCAGCACACTGCCTTCTCCTCCGCCGGAGCCGATAAAGCTTGCCTGATTATCCCCCAGTGCAGCGCATACCGGCGCACTTTTATAACGTCCGAGTATAGCCGCCTTTGATGTGATCTGCGGCAGAAACGGATCATTTACGGTAAATCTGTTTTCGCTGACATCATACTGACCAAAGCTTGCCGCGTCGCTTGAATGTATCAGCGGTTTTTCCAGTCCGCATATTTTCATTGCGACATAGTCATGAATTGTACAGAATACCGCAGCCTTATCCGGAATGATATCATTTATTCTGTTGTATGTATGTGTAACATATCCGTAGCCGGTATAGCTGTCTATACTTTCGGCATATGTAGTGCTGCCGTACCGCAGACTGCCTCGTCCGTCCTGCCATGTGTAAAGCGGGCTTACGGCATTTCCGTTTCGGTCGAGATATACTATTCCGTGCATCTGACCTGTAATGCCTATCGCGGCAACATCATCACAGTAGAGCATATCAAGAATATCCGTTGCTTTCTTTAATATTTTATCGGGATCCTGTATCTTTTCCCATTCGTTTTCGGTCGGGATCCATGTATCATTCTGCATTTCAAGCTTATTGATAATTTCTCCGTTTTCCGAATCAATTAATACCGCGCACACAGAGGTTGTTCCTATATCTAACCCTATAGCCTTCATTTCATGCCCCCATTGCCGTTGATTTCGGGTCAAGTCGCTTTATGATATCCTCCTGAATTGCGGGTGACAAATCAAGAAAATTCACAAATGTACCGTGTATTCTCATAATATACACGCCGCTTGGCGCATACTTTTTCGGTTCTGCCTGAACCTTTCTGAGTGTTTCGGGAGTGGTAACATTAACATAGAGATAAAACGGCGCGACCTTTTTACTGTCAGAGGAGAAAAAGAGCGGATTTACTATCTTTTCTTTAAACTCCATGCCCTTGCCCTCATAGCTGTCCGCCCTGAAATACTTAGGGTCAATACCCAGATGCGATGCATAACCGCCCACCATCTTTTCATACGGCAGCTTGAGAGCCGAAAGCATACGGAAGCCCATACCGTTTATTGCCTCGCCAAAGAGCGGATCAACGCCATAGCCCAGCATTTCTCTTGCCTTTCTGCCGTCGGGAGTAGCCCCTACCCAATAACCGTATAAAAGGTGTGTTGACGGGCTGGAAAAATCAGGACGAAAGCTGTTTTGAAGATAATTCTTCTGTGCCGATACTATATCGGCAACCCTTCCGGCAACCTCTACAGCCTCGTTATCCACGTCGGTAATATTATTTCCGAATTTATGACATGAAAGCAGAAATTCACGTATGTCATCATATCCCTCAAAGTTATTCCCAAGTGCGTCAAGCAGCTTTTCCTCATATTCGGGATGCTCTGCAAGCAGCGCATCTACGGCAATAAAGCTGTCCGCAATTATAGATATTCCATGGATAAGGCATCCGCTGCCGTTATACTTTGTTCCCTGTTTTGTTGTATCGCGCAGGTCAATTCCGCTTTCAAGCCCGCCCATAAAGCAGGACAAAAAAGGCACCTTTTCGTTAGACAGTGCTTTTGCAGCTCCGTTTGCACTCTCCGCCATGCGTGACGCATACAGCTCCACGTTTTTGTAAAAATCCTCCCTCAGAGTTTTTAAATTTCCCTTGGGCAGATCGGCAAGCCTCTCTCCTGTTAAAAGCGAAACGCCGCCGCTCAATGTAAGCTCAAGAATTTTCGGCAGATTAAGCCAGCTGTTTGTAGTATTTCCGTTATCCTTACCCATGATGAGCGGCTCCTGACAGCCGGCTACCGAGATGTCAGGCAGATCCTCTGCGTCTACACCGCCTGCTCCGAGCGCGGCATAAAGCGAGTCGTCATTAAACAGCGACGGGGTGAGAATGCCCGGCGTGAAGAAGAAGCGTCCAAGCTCTCTGTACAGCTTGTCGGGAGTGTTTTTGTGCAGCTTGACCGACAGTATCGGCTGCGGCATATTCATATCATAGTACGCATCCAAAAGCGCATATGAGGTTTCATTTGTAAGATCCGTGCCGTCTGTATTTCTGCCCCCGACTAATATATTCTGCGAAATTGCCCAGCTTCTGTCAGCAACATTAAAGAACACCAAAAAATGCTTCAGCAGTGCGGCGGTATACTCTCTGCTGAGTCCGTTTCTGTACGGTTCAAAAATTCTGTCGGCATTTCCCACCGAAAACGCAAACGGATTAGGTGCCTGCTCAAGACACATTACCTGCCACAGCAGCATGAACATCTGAATAGCCTCAAAGAGATTTGACGCGCCCTTCTTCGGGACATTGTTAAGCGTTTCTATCATAAATTCAAGCCGCTTTTTTCTTTCATTGTCTGCCGAGTCAAGCTGTGATTCTGCAATATCAGCGTAACGCCCGGCAAGTATGATCGCGCTTTCCAATGCAAGCTTCATCGGCTCCGCCGCGATCTCCATCATTTTTGCCACACCGTGCTTTAAAGCATACCTGAAATCCGGAATAAGATGTCCTGTGACCTGCTCCACAAAATAAGCGACCTCTTTTGTATCTTTTTCCGCTTTGGTATATACCTGTGTAAGCTCGCTTACATATGCAGATTTTGAATACTCGGCCTTTACCTTATTGATTCTCTCCTCAGTAAATTCGCTGTTCGGCTCAATATCGCCAAAAACCGCTGTCGGATCACAGTAGCCGCTGAATTCCTCCACCTTAAAGGATGGATTTATAAGCGCATAGCTTGCGGCAAAGGCATCGTCCTGGGTTCCGGCAAAAATGCTGTACTCAGATATTTCAAGCGGTATGCGTGATACGATCTCTTTTAAGATGTACGCCTTCCTTGTCTCCGCATCAAAGCTGTCATATTTTCCGGCACATTCACATTCGATTTCTTTAGCTAAAAACCAGCCGTCCAGCCGCTTTTTGCTTCGTTCATGCCGGAACAGCTCCTTTGCCAGCATGGTTATCTGCTCTGCACTGTAAATTTTATCCATTTTCCCGCCTCCTACATACGTACTGTTTTCAGACCGTTTTCATTAAACATCTTCTCAAATTTTTCCACGTCGTCTTTTGTAATAAAGCCGTTTGTTACCTCGTATGGCTTATCCCACTTTACCCTGCCGTATTCATGATACGGAAGAATTTCAAAGCGTATATTTTCTACATTAAATTCTCTGAAAAAGCTGACAAAGCCGTCAGGAGAATTATTAAATCCGTTTATCACGGGGATTCGGATAAGCGCTCTTTTACCGGAAGCTGCAATACTTTTAAAATTAGCCTGTACCGTTTCATTGCCGGCGCCGGTCCACTTACGGTGAGTTTCGGAGTCGTAGTGCTTAAAATCCATCATCAAATGGTCAATAAACGGAAACAGACTGATAAGCTCCTTATGTGTTCCGTTTGTTTCAATTGCTGTGTTTATGCCTTTTTGCTTAAGCAGTCTCAGCAGCTCTGAAAGCTCGGTAAATTGCAGAGTAGGCTCGCCGCCGGAAAAGGTAACTCCGCCGCCGGAAAAAAACATCGCTTTGCATGAGAGAATCTCTTCAACAATTTCCTTGGTTGTCAATTCGGTGCATTTTCCGTCAATATCCATCCCCTCCGGATTGGAACACCATTTGCAGGACAGATTGCAGCCCATAAGGTGATAAACCAGACGATTCCCCGGACCGTCCTGCGAGTAATTAAACCCCTTTTGAAAAATCCTCATTTACTTCTCCCTGCTCTAAGATTTTGAGCGCATTAATAATGTATATTTATTATTTAATGACTGCTGAACAATTCTGAAACGCAGCCGCATAGCGTTTTGAAAGCGTTTCAGAATTGTTCAGGTGCAAGGTTTTTGTGCTTTTTTGCCAAAAACCTTGCACTTTGTGTCGGCTGTCGTCTCCCGACATCCGACACAAACAGTCAGTCAATCAATGTCGTGAACCTAAAAATAGCATTTTAATGCTATTTTTAGGTGTGAAATTGTAAATTTCACACAAATGGTTTCGCAAAACCATTTGTTCAGTAGACATTATTTACTCAAATACTACCATTTGATGATTATAAACCTCCGGCACAGTAATATTTACAGTACCATCTGTATAATCGAATTCGAGCTCATGCATCTGCGGAGCAATATACACTCTTTTCGGCTTTTTGTCAAGCTTAACCGCCGCCTTCACATTATATAACGGTATAATATCCTCAATGACCTCTATCCCTTTTCCTCTGCAAACAGGACTTGCGTATAACAAATGCAGGATTTTTCTGTCATTTTGCGTCATCAGTGTCATTATGCCCTGCGCCGGCAGACTGCTTACTGCTGATTTATCTGCTCCAAGCAATTGATCAAGCGCATATATAACCATTTTTTTTGCGGATATGCTCCCTATACGGGCATATTCTGTGAATATTTTCCATGCAATATATATTCCATCGCCTCCTGCTGTCATTCCTGCGCCGCCATAGCGTCCGCTGTCAGGGGTGTTTCTGTGTGAACAAAAATGCTCCCTTGCACGGTTAAAATACGGTTCTTCTCTAATAGCCAGTTGGGCACCTTGTACTGCTTCTATTCTCATTCCGTCTTCATATATGATATATCCTGTATCTCCCAAGCCTTCCATTGGTACCTTAGGTCGGAAATAATCCGGTGAATATTCATTCCTCCCTTTGCAGACCGCGCCAAAATCAAAAACAAAATTTTCCTTAGCGCAATCCAATCCCGACTCCCCTGTTGCAAGGAGCTTTCCTCCGTTTTCAACAAAGCGTTTAAGCTTATTATAAAGTTTCTCACTGTAATCAATAGCATCAGGCAGCACAATAACTTTGTATTTATCAAAGCGGCACTCAAGATCTATAACATCAAACAGATATTTTCCCTCCAATAAAATTCTGCAGGCTCCTGCATCTATATCATTTGTCTCAGAGGCCTGAGTAGCAGAAAAGTCGCCTGATATACATTCATAAGAAAGCAGTCCCACATCGGCAACAGATGCAACATTATCCAGCCACGGTTCTTTTTCCTCAAGCTCTGAATAAGCAGCGCCAATCAGACGGTAGGTTTCCATATCCATACAGCCGTCCGGAGCAAGCTGATCTCCTACCGAACATTTTGCACCGTTTGCTGCAGAAAGGGCAGCCTCATACCTTAGTGCATTCGGATGCTTAAAGCCGCCGAATTCTCCCCACGTTATATGAAATTTTCCGGTCATACCTACATATTCCATGCCGAGATTCTGTACATATCGTGCCGTAAGCGGAAAATGATCATATCCCCATCCGCCTGTAGGAAGACTTTCAATTTCAAGGTGACTGTTCATATGAGCTAAATCTCGCCGTCCGCGCCTTATATGACCGCCGTTATGGAACACCGGCAGTCCGGGGCGGAACTTGTCAACCGTTTCGCGCACTCGCCTTGTGTAATTTGCGTAGACCTCCTCCGCCAATGCCACAACATTTTTTTCGTCATATGGATCAAGCCCCCTTCCTTCCAAAGCATTCATACAGTTACGGCAATAACAGGGCTGAACTCCTACAATATCAAGAAAAATCCCGTCAGCATCATAGTTTTTGCATACCTCTGCAAGCTCCTTCAAAAGATAATCAAGATATGGCGAGTTCATACATAGCTTATGGTAGCCCGGTACTGAAAAATCCGGAACCCATGTTGTGCTTTCATCCTTATTTCTTACCAGCCAGTCCGCATGACGCACTGCTGTTTTTTCGTCCAGACCGGCAGAAAGATATACAACAGCCTTCACACCTATTTCATGAGCCGCCTCAATTTCCTCCCTCAGCAGATCAAAGCCGAGATTAGGGTGCATTATGTTTTCGCTGCTTTTGTGATACGCCCAGCCATGATGACATTTTGCAAATACAGTAACAGAGTTTACATGTCCGGTTTTCAGCGCCTCCTGAAACTGCTTTTTTGAAAATCTGCTGCCTATTGCCGGAATTTTTTCACTTGTGTGAAAATCCAAATGTACTTGTCTGAAATTCATCTTATTCATTTCCTTCCAACTGATTATTTGCCTTTTCCGCGCAGGAATTCAGCTTTGATATATTTATAAAATAACGAGACCGTTTTACATTGACCGCAAAACAGTCCCGTCATAACTTTTTATAATTCGAATTGATTAAAACGGATTAATCCCATTAATTACTGCTACAAGTTCCTCCGCTATAGCCTGCTGCTGTGCGGCTGTCGGATGATAATCAAGACCGGAATTCTCAAAATTCTTTAATACATAACGATGTATTTTAGAATCACCTGCAAAGCTCTTCTCATAGAGCGAGGTGATTTCAGGTTCAAAATTCCCTACCTTCGTCTGCGGTGCGGAAAGCAGCAATATATGCGCGTCCGGATATTTCTCCCTGATATTATTTACAAAGCTTTCATAAGCGTCAGTAAATGTTTGCGCCTTACTTGCAGACTGATCCCCATTATTGTCGTTGGTACCCAAAAATACAACAACCATGTCAGGCTCTTTTGCAAAATTCCATGCAGTATGTGCGTCACCGATATTTACTCTTATATCTGACAGCCCAAACTGATTTTCAATACTCCTGTCGTCAACTCCGAAATAGTTAGTATGCAAGCCCATAGCCGAATATGCAATTATACTCGCTTCTGCGCCAAGCGTACGCGCCGTAATTCCGGCATAGGAATTCCATGTATCTGTATTAAGCGCACACTTCACACTGCCGCATTCCGCAGTATTGTCACCATAACCTACGGTAAATGAGTCCCCATAAAACTCTATTGTCTTTGAAGCGGCAGCAGTTGGTGCAGGAACGCCTCCCTTTATCATAATCTTGTCAATCCAAACAGCACCGTCTATCGCCTCACTTGAACGCAAAAAGGTGA
>CAMFCK010000014.1 GCA_945948775.1 uncultured Clostridia bacterium | reverse complement strand
TGAGCGAAGTCTGCGCACATTGCCGGATTATGACGGATTCCGTCTGCTGCTGTTCCACCGCGCAAACCAGTTCGAGCGCATACGCGAAGCAAAATTCGATTTAGTGCTTACAGGACATATGCACGGCGGACAGATGCGTATTCCGGGGGTAGGGGGCGTGATTTCACCGAAATCAAGCTTTGTCGATTCGCGCGGCATATTTTTCCCAACATACAGTTCAGGCGCATACCGCTACCGCGGCACTCTCATGATAGTAAACCGCGGGCTTGGCAATCCGATGATCGTTCCGAGGCTGTTTAACCGCCCGGAAATCGGTATAATTACTCTGCACCGTGTGCTGTGATACAAAAAAGCTGCCGGAGCATTATGCTCCGGCATTTTTGTTATTCTTTATCTTTGTCTTTTTCTTCTTCCAAAAGCAACAAGCTGTTTCCGCTGTCCGAATCTCCGACGGCGGGCGTATGTATCTGCATCGGCGGTGAGGACAGCTCTGCCTCCTGCGCGCTTGCCTGTGCCGATGAAAGTGATGCCAGCATCATCCCAAACAGCATTATATTTGCCGGTTTCATAAATTTGTTCCTCCTGTTCCTATACCACGGCAAAATCGCTCCCCGAATTTGCCGAATTGCGTTTCCCCCGCCAAAATTACTTCCTTGTTCATTTACATAATATACTGTAGGGGTGAAAATGTCAATAGCATTTCGGCAATGTTAACAAAAACTTAATTTATCCATAACAAATCATGCACATTTTATACACATTTCGTTGATTTTTGCACACAAGCAATGCCGCGCTGTGCTTGTACGCCGGAAGCTTCTGTTCAAAAGCTCATGCCGCAAAGGTAATTTTATGCCGTCTTTTCAGCGTATACGCACCGCTAAAGAAATCGCTGCATACTTTTCCCGTTTTAGCAGAAACTGAAGGGTATCACTTACAATCCTCCCGTCACGCATGCGCGCGCCACCCTCCTTTACACAAGGAGGGCTTAAACAGACTCCATTTACACAGGGGAGTCAAAAAAAACGGAGAGACCGAAGTCTCTCCGTTCGCTATCCGTTTTATAATTTCCGTGTATTCCCACAAGGACACGGCACTGTTCACCGCAAGTCCTTTATACACATTGCCAAAGTCAGCTTAAGCAATTACCATTCAACGCCAACGACTGTTGTATATGTGTCATCAGTAGCGTTCTTTGTATCTACGGTTGCTGCACTATCGGTTATAACATCGATAACATCAAACTTTTCAATATCCATAACCGGTGCTGAATATGTCTTTTTCATCAATGTCACACCTCTCTTATAAATTATTGTAGGTTGCAGTATCTGTGTCTGCGCCATCGCCTGCTGTTACTGCAAGCTCGATAGCGTGACCAAGACGGCCCTCGCTCAATACTACATAAACACCAAATTCCTTATCGCCTGAACCCTCGATTGCTGAAAGATCAACAGGGAGAGTAGCTGTCGTTGCAGTATCATCTGTATCTGTAAGAACTGCGCTTGCTGCAGCAGCATCGCCTGAAACCTTTACGCCCCAGAACATTGTTGTGCCCTTAGCAGCCAACCAAGCTTCGTTGGTTGTCTTCTTTGCAGGTACAATTGTAACTGTTACTTCAGGTACAACAACCTTAGCGGGTACAGTTACTGTAGCTGTGCCGGATATTTCTGTATCCTTAGCTGTAGCTGTGACTGTGATTGTCTGCTCTTCAGCTGTAGCAGCAGGAGCTGTGAATACGCCGTCAGCTGTGATTGAACCAGCAGAAGCTTCCCATACTACGTCCTGAGGAACAGCAACAGGATTGCCCTCTGCATCATTACCTGCAGTACCTGTAACTTCAACAGTAAATGTCTGTGTAGCTCCGCCAGCAACTTCAGCTGCTGCCGGAGTAACTGCTACGCCTGTAACAACAGGAGCAACCGGTGTAACACCTTCTGCACCTGCTATTGTCTTCGGAATATAATCGCCATTTCCGTCAAGTCTGTAATATGTCGATGTCTCATAATACTTCTCACCAGCAGCGGTTGCTCCCTCCAAAGGATATCCTTCAACTTTTACAGTAAATGCCTTATAGTTTACTAAATCTGTCTTGGCATTTAACTCGGCAGCGCTCAAATTGTTCTTTACATTTACAGTTATTCTGCAAAGTTTTATGTTATTTTCAACAATCCAGCCTGCTTCGCTTGTTGCAAGATAGGTCCAGTCAACCGACTTATCACTTTTAACTGTTGGTGCTACCGATTTGTAAGCACCAGATGCAGAACTAGCTGCTGTATTAATGTCAAAATATTCAGGATTCAAAGTATATGTAACCTGTATCGTTCTAATACCTTTTCCATAAACCTTATCTTCAAGAGTTTCATCATCTGTAACTACAGACTGTGCTGCTAAATCTTCTGCATCAATGTTAAAATACAAATCTATTGCCGCTTTTCCTGCGCTTGTAACAGTTGCAACTTTTACACTAGCTACAGGATTCTCGTTTACGCCCACGCTAGCATCTGCACTTGCAATTATTCCCATCGAAGAGAATACTGACGCTATCATTGCGCAGCTTGCAAACAATGATATCAATTTTTTCATTCTCATCGCGTACTCCTCCAAATCTTAATTATTACTCCTGAACAGTTACCGTGCCAAGTAATTTTGTTTCTGATATATGACTAAGAATTGCCAAAGCATCGCCAACATCTATATTAGCAATACCATCACAATCTGCGGCAATCAAATTATGCCCTGTCAAAATCTTGGTTTCTGATATATGACTAAGAATTGCTAAGGCATCTCCAACGTCTATACCAGTAATACCATCACAGTCACCAAGCTGAATTTTAATTCCGCTTGCGCTTACAGTAAACTCAGCAGTTATAATAGCGCCGCTATCTCCGCCGATTTTTACAACGTAGGTACCATACTTAAGGGTTCCGTCGCCCTTAATCTCGTTACCTTCAGCATCCTTATCACCTTCGGCGTAGTTAGCTCTAACACCCATGCTCTGGAAGATACCTTCTGTATCAGCAGCTTCCTGATCTATGTAGAGAATATCACTAGCGGAAAGTGTGCCGCCATCTGCTAAAGCTTCATCAGCTTCCTTTGAGATAACGAGTACAGTCATCTGATCTGAGCCGTATGTGCTGAAATCAAGACCGGACTTAACTTTGCCGTCTTTATATTCTGCAGTTGTTGTCGCTGCTGCAAACGCGGACGCAGCAATAACTGTTGACAAAGCGCCGACTGCCATGCAGGACAAAACAGCTTTCTTAAAAGCTTTCATGTTCTTCTACCCCTTTCATTTAATTTTCAAATTCATAGAAAATGTTAAAACCCACCTGCGCATACGCTACGCAGGTGCACATATATTTTAAGACCTGAATGTCTTAAAAACAATAACAGAATTTTCTACTTGAACCAAGGCCTCCGAATAGACCCATGGCAAATAATGAACAAGCACGGCATTATTGCCCAAAAAAAAGTATACACTTGCACATTTTGCTATCCTGTTAATTGAATCCACATACACACATGTAGGGCACAAAGGCCATCCGCCATTTACACCTACCATAGTAATTATAGTGGATTTTTTGCTGCTTGTCAATCGTTTTTTATGCTTTTTTGCTCATTTTGGCAGTTTTTATAAACAAGTTCTGCCGTATTAGGCAAATTGTACATATCGTTCCCCGAAAACCTTTCTTTTTCGATTTTTTTCCTGTCGATTTGCGGAAAGCCCCGTTTTACCGGTGAGGTGTCGCTTGTTGTGATTGATATTGTTGCAAATCTTTTCGATTTAGTGGTTTTTGGGCAGTTTGTCACATTTATTTATATCTTTTGAAACTGCCGGACGGCGCTTTTTTGCGCCGTTTTTTCCGCATAAGCCAGGGGTTTTCGGGGATTAACGATTTATTTTATTTGCAGCCGTATTCTGTCCGCCACCATTGCAATGAATTCAGAATTTGTAGGCTTGCCTTTTCCGGTATCAATGGTATAGCCGAAAATCTCATTCATGGTTTCAGGTCTGCCCCGAGTCCACGCAACCTCGATTGAATGTCTTATCGCGCGTTCCACCCTCGAAGCAGTAGAACCGTATTTCTTTGCGATATCGGGGTAGAGCTGTTTTGTGATATAATTCAGCATTTCCATGTTGTCTACAACCATCATTATCGCCGTACGTATATACTGATAGCCTTTAATATGTGCAGGAAGCCCAAGCTCATGCATAAATTCGGTCACAAGCGTTTCCAGGTCAACCTCTTTTTGTGCAGGCGCAGCTGCAGGCGCGGCGGTAATGACTGATCTGTTTGTGTCGGATGGGACAATCGTGCGTATAGTCTCGGCGATCGCCTCATTCGACTGCGGTTTAAGCAGATAATACGTAGCTCCTGCTTTGTAGCAAGCTTCCATTACCTTTTCATTACCGGTAACTGAATGGGCGATTATCACAGGCCGTTTTGCCATCTTTGTGTCGGCAAGCCTCTTCATCAGGCTGATGCCGTCACGCTTTGGCATTATTACATCGAGGATCACTACATCAGGACGCGATGAGCAAATAAGCCCATACGCCTCCTCACCGTCATTTGCCACTCCCGCCACGCACATATCAGGACAGGTCCTGATATAATCTGACAGTTCGTCGCAAAGCTCACGATTGTCATCCGCGATCAATACGGACATTTTTACGTTCATTAACAGTTACCTCCTTAAGAAAAAGTTATTTCAACCTTAGCGACATATTTAGACTAACACTATGTCAAACAAAGATACAATAGGTTTTATAAAATATTTTTTATATTTTAACTATAATATTTTGTAACAAATCCGCAAACTGTGTAATCTTTTGTCGATTTTTGTAATCTTATCAGCTATTTCCACCATGCTCTGTGCAAAAACTGCATAGCCGCGTTCGGGATCATTGATAAATACGTGCGTTACCGCGCCCACCAGTCTGCCGTTCTGCATTATCGGCGCGCCGCTCATTCCCTGCACGATTCCACCCGTCTGCTCAAGAAGCTTTGCATCGGTTACGCGGATAACCATGCTTTTATTCCCCTGCGTCCTGCTTTTTGATACCTGCTCTATCTCTATGCTATAGCTTTTCACTCCGTTTCCGTCTACATCGCACAAAAGCTCCGCCGCTCCCTCCTTGACCTGAAATCTTGTCGCAACAGGCGCCGTTATCCCTTCGATATTATCATTCATTATGCCGTAAAGCCCCAGCTCGGTATTGCCGAGTATACTCCCCGTTACACCGCTTGCAATACTGCCCACCAGCTCGCCCGGCTCGCCGCTTTTACCGGCTTTGACCGCGCTTATGCGGCAGTCTGACACGCTGCCGCTTTTTATCGGCACTATTTCCCCTGTGTCGGCATCGCATATCGCATGGCCGAGCGCTCCGAACGCCTTCGTTTCCTGATCGCAGAAGCTCATTGTGCCTATGCCCGCCGCTGAATCGCGTATCCACATGCCGGCTGTGTATTTTTTGCCCTCCTGCCTGCCGCAAAGCTCCACCGTATGCTCCTTGGCATCACGCAGCAGCGTCAGCGTGTTTGTTTGATTTTCGCCAATATATGATGAAAGCTCCTCCACGCTCTGCACCTCTTTACCGTTGATTTTCGTTATCAGATCTCCTTTTTTCACCCCCGATGTCCGCGCCGCGCCGCTTTTTTCCACCTCTACCACCATTATCCCGTCTGAATACAGCCGCACACCTATCGTTTCGCCCGATACCGTGACATAGCGCTCCGGCACGACCGACACCTGCACCGCTTTTATCGGCACCGCGCCGAACAGCTCCGCCCATATCGTCTGCTCGCCCACCGCCGCTGTGTCTATGCCCGTTTCCGTCCCCGTATTTAACCGCACAAAGCCGTTCGGATATGCCGAATAACGCGCATTTTCAGGCAGTATAATTTCGCCCGGAACAGAACAATATACCGATACGACCAATATTATCGGCAGCAGCACCGCCGCCGGTTTAAATATCCACTTATTCAACTTTGTTCTTCCCTTCGGTTTTTTATTTTTGACAATGAATATTATTGCCCGTCTCTTTTGCTGAAATTACAGAAATTAATTCTCATTTTTTACAAATCATTTTTTCGGTGGACACGGCGCGGTTTTTGTGCTATTATATTATTATATATAAAGATATTTTTTTAACGGAGGATAACATGGATTTATCAGGCTTAAACGAAAAACAACGCGAGGCCGTTTTACAGACCGACGGACAGCTTCTGATCCTTGCAGGCGCAGGCAGCGGCAAAACAACCGTCCTGGTAAACCGGCTGGCTTACATACTTGAAACCAAAAACGTCAGACCTTATAACATTCTCGCCATTACCTTTACAAACAAGGCGGCACGCGAAATGCGCGACCGTATCGAGGCAAAAATCGGCAATACCGCTCATGATATGTGGATTGCGACCTTCCACTCCACCTGCGTTCGCATGCTGCGCGGCTGTATCGACAGAATCGGCTTCGATCCCGGCTTTGTCATCTACGATACCGCTGATTCGAAAACTGTGATAAAGGACTGCATGAAGGAGCTGAACCTTGATGAAAAGGTGTACCCCTCAAGAATGCTTCTGTCCGTTATCAGCAGCGCCAAGGATAATTTGATGGATCCGGCGGCTTTCGCATCCATAAACCAAGCCGATTATCGCAAGCGCGTTATCGCCGAGGTTTATGCTCTGTACCAGAAAAAGCTTAAGCAGAATAACGCGCTTGATTTTGATGATATTGTGTTTTCAACCGTGCGCGTGCTTTCGGAAAATCCGGATATTCTGGAAAATTACCGCGAAAGATTTCATTATATAATGGTGGACGAGTATCAGGATACCAGCAACGCTCAGTATATGCTTATAAGCCTGCTCGCCGGTGAGGACGGCAATATCTGCGTTGTCGGCGACGATGACCAGAGCATATACAAATTCCGCGGCGCAAATATCCAGAATATTCTTAATTTTGAAAAGGAGTGGCCTGACGCACGCGTTATCAAGCTGGAGCAGAACTATCGCTCTACCTCCAACATTCTGAATGCCGCAAACGCTGTTATCGCTCATAACCGCGGGCGCAAGGGCAAGCAGCTCTGGACTGCTCAGGAGGGCGGCGAAAAGCTCCTTTGCTACACCGGCGGCAATGAGCATGACGAGGCGCGGTTTATCGCAGGGGAAATCTCCTCGCGCGTGAAAAAACGCACAAAATTCTCTGATTTTGCCAGTTTATACCGCACAAACGCGCAGTCGCGCGTCATCGAAGAAATGCTGCTGCAATATGCAGTCCCTTACCGTGTACTTGCCGGACTTCGATTCTATGACCGCAAGGAAATCAAGGACATCATCGCTTATCTGCGGCTTATTCACAACTGTGCGGACGCCGTAAGCCTTAAGCGCGTGATAAATGAACCCAAACGCGGTATCGGCGCCGCTTCTATTGAAAAGGCAGAGGCTATCGCCGCCGAGAAAAACACCGATTTATTTGAAATTATACAATTTGCAAACGAATACCCGGAGCTTTCTCGCACAGCTTCTAAAATGATCGAGTTTGCCGGGCTTATTAATACCTTGAAAAAAGCTGCGGGCGGCAGCTCGCTTGCCGATTTTGTTACACGAGTGCTCAATGACAGCGGATATCTGGTAATGCTTGAGCTGGAAAACAGCGTTGAGGCAAGAACTCGCATCGAAAACCTGAATGAATTTCTCTCCGCCGTCACAGAATATGAAAAAAGCGCGGAAAATCCGTCGCTTGGCGAATTTCTCGAAAGCGTGTCGCTTGTTTCGGAAATCGACGCCTATGACGAGGATCAGGACGCCTTATGATGACCGTCCACAGCGCAAAAGGTCTGGAATTTCCAATCGTGTTCCTGACCGGATTGGAGGAGGGACTTTTCCCGTCGGCACGCTCTATGAATCAGCCGGAGGACATAGAAGAAGAACGCCGGCTCTGCTATGTCGCTATCACACGCGCAAAACAGATATTATATATAACCCAGACCCGCTCAAGAACCGTTTTCGGACGCACTACACCAGGTATGCCCTCGCGGTTCTATAAGGAAATTCCGGCTGAATTTATTAAGGAGGTCGGCGTTATGTCAAAAGCGCCGCATATCCCCAACACCGCAGATAAGTTATACAGGCGCTCTAATTCAGCTTCAGCCGAGGTTTATAAAAAGCCGCAGCCGGCGGCTCACGCCAAAATTTCAAATCAATGCTTTACATCAGGCGACCGCGTTATGCATCCCAAATTCGGCGAGGGTATAATTCTATCAATAGTTCCCTTCGAACGTGACGCTCTGCTTGAAATTCGCTTCGAGCAGGTCGGCGTAAAGCGGCTTATGGCGGCTTATGCAAAGCTTAAAAAGCTTTAAAGCCTAAAAGAAAGGATTATTATTATGAAGAAACTGTGTATTTTCGATTTGGACGGCACGCTCTCCAACACGCTGCCCACTATAGCCTATTATGGCAATCTTGCACTGCAAAAATACGGCCACACACCCATCGACGAGCAAAAATATAAAACACTTGTCGGCAACGGCAGAGATATTCTGATACACCGTATGCTTGCAGAATCAGGTTCCGATTCTCCGGAGGAATATGAGCGCGTCGGCACAGCATATGACGCAGCATATGAAGCGGATGTTCTTTATCTTACCAAGCCTTATGACGGCATACTGACGCTTTTGGACAGGCTTAAAAAATCGGGCATAAAAACTGCCGTTCTGTCAAATAAGCCGCATAATGTGGCAGAAGCGGTTGTAAAGGAGCTTTTTGGCACGGTATTCGACGCAGTATGGGGCAAAAAACCGGATTTTCCGGTAAAGCCGGATCCGCGCGCGGCGCTTTGTATCTGCCGCAGTCTGGACATCAAGCCGGAGGATACGGTATTTATAGGCGACACCGGCGTTGATATTGAAACCGGCAAAAACGGCGGCTTTTATACTGTCGGCGTACTGTGGGGATTCAGGACAAAACAGGAGCTTATAGCTGCCGGTGCGGACGCTCTTGCGTCCGAAGCAGAGGATATTTTGAAAATTATTTTATAAATAGAAAATGAGATAACAGGAGAAAACAGGCGAAAACGGGCAATTTTAAGAGCTTGTTTTCGCTATTTTGATTTTTTTATAAAAAAGTGTTGACAGGATTTGCAAAAAGTAGTAAAATACTTTTTGCTGGTGAAAAGCAGTTCACCAAAGGATATATTGGGATTTATATAAAGGAGGTAATTTCAATGAATAGCAGTTATATGGCAAAACCGGCTGAAATTGAAAGAAAATGGTATATCATTGATGCGGCAGGAAAGCCCCTCGGCAGAGTTGCAGCAACAGCAGCAAGCATTTTAAGAGGCAAGCATCTTCCGACATACACACCGCACGTTGACTGCGGAGATCATGTTATCGTAATCAACGCTGAAAAGGCTGTTCTGACAGGCTCCAAGCTGCAGAATAAGGTTCGCTATTACCACACAGGCTGGGTAGGCGGCATCAAGGAAATCCGCTACAGCAAGCTGATGGCAGAGAACCCTGAAAAG
>CAMFCK010000013.1 GCA_945948775.1 uncultured Clostridia bacterium | reverse complement strand
TGCCGGTAAAGCCGCAAAGCTGCAGCATCCTTCCCGTATCACAAATCACCGCTGTGCCCTCGTATTCGCTAATGCTTGAGTTTTCCTCCCGCGCAAAACGCTTCCCCAACGCATGCAAAAACGCTGCTGTGTCGGCAATTTCCTCCTCGGTTTCACATGGCACGCTCCTGAAACGGTCATAAAACAGCCTGCCTTTTTCCTTATATGTACGGTTAAAATATCTGGCATAGCTTGTGCAAAGAGGCTTTACAGCGAGCGAAAGTCCTTCCGCTCCCTCGTCTATCAGAAGATGCACCCTGTTAGGCAGCAGCAAAAAAGCCAGAAGCCGCGCACCGTTTCCGCCGAAATGAACCGTCATTCTTTCACGGAACCACTCATAGTCCTGCTCATGTAAAAAAAGCTTGTCCACACCGCGCAGCAGCACATGATAAACTCCTGTTGCACTTTTCCTGCGTCCCTCTCTTGCCATATCAGCATCCCCTTTTAATAGGTTTTTCTGTCCCTTTATGGTTATTATAGCATCTTATGCCTGATTTTGCAATAGCAGTAATGTAATTTTGTCCCGTTTTTATTTTCGGCGGTCAGATTTAACACAAAAAATCCGCATATACGGCTCAGAAGTAAAATAATCTTATAACATGAAGAAAATGCATACAGAAAGGGCGGAAAAATATTTATGAACTACAGCAAAATGGAGCTTGACGATTTACAAAAAGCTCTCGGAACGGATCTTGAGTCCGGGCTGAGCGCCAATGCCGCGCGGCGCAAAAAGCGCGGAGCAAACGTTATCAAAGTGAAAAAGCGCGCCGGTTTTTTCAAAAAGCTTGTGGTGCAAATGTCGGATTTTATGACTGTGGTACTGCTTTTGGCCGCAGCAGTATCCTACATATCAGCAGGAATGCGCGGCGAGCATGATTTTTTCGAGCCGCTTTTAATAGTTGCAATAGTGCTGCTAAACTCACTTTTAGGAGTGTTTCAGGAAAGACGCGCCGAACGAGCCATAGACGCATTAAAAAAGCTCTCCGACCCCCACTCAACAGTCCTGCGTGACGGTAAATGGATTAAAATTGCTGCGGAAGATATTGTAGCAGGAGATATTGTCCGGATTGAAACAGGCGATAAAATAGCCGCCGATATGCGTATCATAGAAGCTATAGGTCTTGAAACAGATGAATCGGCGCTCACCGGCGAGTCCATGCCGGCAGCCAAGGAGGTATGCACCTTAACAGAGGAGCTTCCTCTTGCAGAGCGGCGCAATATGCTCTACAGCGCCACCTCTGTCACCTCCGGGCGCGGACGCGCTGTGGTATGCGATATAGGCATGGATACCGAAATGGGCAAAATTGCCGGCTTTATCATGGACGAGGAGGAGGAACAGACTCCCCTGCAAAAAAAGCTTGCCGCACTTGGAAAAACTCTCGGTCTGGGCGCGCTTGCCATTTGTGCGGCAATATTTGCCATAGGCGTTGCAAAGCATCTGGCTCCTTTGGATATGTTTATCACCGCCGTAAGTCTTGCTGTAGCGGCAATACCCGAGGGACTGCCGGCAACCGTAACGGTTATGCTTGCAATCGGCGTCGAACGCATGGCACGGCGAAACGCAATCGTCAAAAGGCTTTCTGCCGTGGAAACCCTCGGCGCGGCAACCGTCATCTGCACCGACAAAACAGGTACGCTTACGGAAAACCGCATGACGGTATCCGAGGTTTATTCGGAGGATGAGCGCTTTATGGCAGAAATCGCCCGTCTATGCTGCGACAGCGGCACAAGTCCTACCGAAGCAGCAATTATAAGCTACTGCAACAAGACCGGAAGCGCAGGCGCACAGGCTTGGTCGCGTATTGATGAAAAGCCGTTTGATTCCTCACGCAAAATGATGAGCGTGCTTGTCGGCAACGGTTCAAAAAAGCGCGTATGCGTAAAGGGTGCGGCGGAGATAGTGCTTAAAAAATGTACTTCCGTACGCACACGCACCGACGAGAAGCCTCTTTCAGCCGCCGAGCGGGGACGGCTTTTAAAGCATGCAGAAAAAATGGCTGCCGCCGGACTGCGCGTACTTAGCACGGCATATGCCGACGCATCGGAGCTTATCGAAAAAAATCTTGTTTTCTGCGGCTTTATAGGAATTTCCGATCCTCCGCGCCGAGAGGCGCTGCCGGCTGTTCAGCAGTGCAGAAGAGCCGGCATACAAGTCGTTATGGTTACCGGAGATCATGCTGCAACTGCTGCGGCAATAGCCAAACAGGTAGGTATAATGACCGGGCGAGAGCGCGTTATAAGCGGGCGCGAGCTTGAAGCTATGAGCGATGAGGAGCTTACGCATGAGCTGCCCACGATACGCGTTTTCGCACGCGTTACGCCCGAACAGAAGCTCAGGATAATTAAAGCCTTCAAAGCGCGCGGCGACATTGCCGCCATGACCGGTGACGGTGTAAACGACGCTCCCGCGCTGAAAGCCGCTGATATCGGATGCAGCATGGGCAAATGCGGTACAGATGTTGCAAAGGAGGCGTCGGATATGGTGCTTGCCGACGATAACTTTGCCACCATAGTATCGGCTGTATCCGAGGGCAGACGCATCTTTGCCAACATACGCAAATCGGTGCTGTTCCTTCTTTCCTCTAATATCGGAGAGCTTTTATGCGTATTCCTCGGACTTTTATTCGGCTGGGCAGCGCCGCTTATTGCGCCGCAGCTTTTATGGATAAATCTCGTCACCGATTCCCTTCCGGCAGTCGCGCTCGGTCTTGATCCGGCAGCACGCGATATTATGGATCACCCGTCTGCGGCGAAGGGCGGACTGTTTTCACGCACAGCATGGCTCACCATTTTGACCGAGGGGGCAATGATAGGTGCGCTGGCATTGCTTGCATATACTATAGGCGCAGTATTTTTCGACGTCGGCTCTGTTCCTGTTACGGGGCGTACCATGGCGTTTATCGTGCTTGCGCTCTCGCAGCTGGTGCATGCCTTTAATCTGCGTACCGAAGGCTCTGTCCTTGGGAAAGGTCTTTTTGAAAACAAATACCTTGTACTTTCCTTTTTAGCAGGTACCGTCCTTACCGCGGCGCTGGTGAACATACCGCAGACCGCACGGCTGTTTGGAGTATGTGCGCTCACTTCCTCGCAATGGTTTATATGCGCGGCACTTTCTGCGGCTCCGCTCTTAATAGTTGAGCTTGCAAAAAAGGCAGAACGCATCTTTAACCGCTGACGAAAAATACAACTTTGTTAAAATTTTTTCAATATATTAGGAAATATTTCAAAAAACAGGTGGACATTTTCAAAATTTGTGATATAATATAAAGGCTATGATAAAAGCAGGACTGCGGGGTCCGTAAAAACTTAACAGGAGGAAGATACCAATGAGTAAGAAATTTGTTTACTTGTTCTCTGAGGGAAACGGCTCAATGCGTGAGCTCCTCGGCGGCAAGGGCGCTAACCTTGCCGAAATGACCAATCTTGGAATGCCCGTTCCGCAGGGCTTCACTATTACTACCGAGGCTTGTACCCAATACTATGAGGACGGCGAAAAAATCAACGATGAAATCCAGGCACAGATTATGGAGTATATCGTAAAAATGGAGGAAATTACCGGCAAGAAATTCGGCGACACAGAAAATCCCCTTCTTGTATCCGTTCGTTCTGGCGCAAGAGCGTCAATGCCGGGTATGATGGATACCATTCTTAATCTGGGACTTAATGAAACGGTCGTTGAAGTAATTGCTGCAAAATCCGGAAATCCGAGATGGGCATGGGACTGCTACAGAAGATTTATCCAGATGTATTCCGACGTTGTTATGGAGGTCGGCAAGAAGTATTTCGAACAGCTCATAGACGCTATGAAGGAGAAGAAGGGCGTTCAGTACGACACAGAGCTTACAGCAGAAGACTTAAAGGAGCTGGCTTCTCAGTTCAAGGCTGAATACAAAGCGAAAATCGGCACAGATTTTCCGAGCGATCCTAAGGAACAGCTCATGGGCGCTGTAAAGGCTGTATTCCGTTCCTGGAACAACCCCAGAGCCATCTACTACAGAAGAATGAACGATATCCCCGGTTCATGGGGAACAGCGGTTAACGTACAAGCGATGGTATTCGGTAACATGGGTGAAACCTCCGGTACAGGAGTTGCCTTTACAAGAAACCCCGCAACCGGCGAAAAGAAGCTCTTCGGTGAATTCCTTATGAACGCGCAGGGCGAGGACGTTGTTGCCGGCGTAAGAACTCCGCAGTCTATCGACCAGCTTAAGGACGTTTCCGAAGAAGCTTACAACCAGTTTGTTGAAATCTGCAAGATCCTTGAAGCACACTACAGAGATATGCAGGATATGGAGTTTACTATTGAGGATAAAAAGCTTTACATGCTCCAGACCAGAAACGGAAAGAGAACAGCTGCCGCAGCTCTAAAAATCGCATGTGACCTTGTTGACGAGGGCATGATCACTCCTAAGGAAGCTGTTCTTATGATTGATCCGAAGCAGCTTGACGCGCTTTTGCATCCGCAGTTTGAGGCTGCTGCATTAAAGGCTGCAAAGCCGGTAGCATCAGCTCTTGCTGCATCTCCCGGTGCTGCATGCGGACGTATAGTCTTTACCGCAGAGGACGCTACAGAATGGGCGCAGCGCGGCGAAAAGGTCGTTTTGGTAAGACTTGAAACCTCCCCGGAGGATATTGAGGGTATGCATTATTCACAGGGCATTCTGACCGTTCGCGGCGGTATGACCTCACATGCAGCTGTTGTTGCACGCGGTATGGGTACCTGCTGCGTATCCGGCTGCGGCGAAATAAAGATGGACGAGGAGAACAAGCGTTTCACTCTCGCAGGAAGGACATATACCGAAGGCGACTGGATCTCACTCGACGGTTCGACAGGCAACATCTACGGCGAAGCTATTCCGACTGTAGAAGCATCTATCGGCGGAGAATTCGGAAGAATTATGGCATGGGCGGATGAGTACAGAACGCTCGAGGTAAGAACAAACGCAGATACTCCGAAGGACGCAAAGCAGGCTGCAAAGTTTGGCGCACAGGGCATCGGTCTTTGCCGTACCGAGCATATGTTCTTTGATCCTGACAGAATCGCGGCTATCCGTGAGATGATCTGCTCCGATACTGTTGAGCAGAGAGAAGCAGCTCTTGCAAAGCTTGAGCCGATGCAGCAGGGCGACTTCGAGCAGCTCTATGTTGCTATGGAGGGCAAGCATGTAAATATTCGTTTCCTTGATCCCCCTCTGCATGAGTTCGTTCCGACAGAGGAAAAGGACATTGAGCTTCTTGCTAAGGCACAGGGCAAGAGCGTTGAAGATATCAAGGCAATCATCGCAGGTCTGCATGAGTTCAACCCAATGATGGGACATCGCGGCTGCCGTCTGGCTGTAACCTATCCGGAAATTGCTGCAATGCAGACAAGAGCAGTTATCAAAGCGGCTATAAATGTTCAGAAAGCACATCCTGAATGGGATATTGTTCCTGAAATTATGATTCCGCTGGTTGGCGAGGTAAAGGAGCTGGCTTTTGTTAAAAAGACAGTTACAGAAACTGCTGATGCTGTTATTGCAGAAGCAGGCATATCCCTCAAGTACAAGGTCGGCACCATGATTGAAATTCCGAGAGCGGCTCTTACCGCTGACGAAATTGCTAAGGAAGCTGAATTCTTCTCCTTCGGTACAAATGACCTTACACAGATGACCTTCGGCTTCTCGCGTGATGACGCAGGCAAATTCCTCGGTGCATATTATGACAATAAGATTTATGAATCAGATCCGTTTGCAAAGCTTGATCAGGTAGGTGTAGGCAAGCTTGTAAAGATGGCTGTTGAAATGGGTAAGGCTACACGCCCCGACATCACACTCGGCATCTGCGGCGAGCACGGCGGCGATCCCTCTACCGTTGAGTTCTGCCATAATGTTGGTCTGACATATGTATCCTGCTCACCGTTCAGGGTTCCTATTGCAAGACTTGCTGCAGCGCAGGCTGCTATCAAAAGCAGCAAATAATCAGCTGAAAGTACAATTATAATATAATGGGCTGTTGCATTTAGCGCAGAACGCAAAAAAGCATTGTTATTATAAAAATAATAATGCTTTTTTGTTGCGAAAAAACCTCACCTCCCGACGTACCCTCGTATGCCTTGGCGCAAGGTCGAATGCGGTCAAAACCGCATTTGGCTTTGGTTTTCCGTTCTGTGTCTAAATCCAATCAGCCCATAATATGGGATTGCTTAACACAACCCCTTTTATTTTTTGTTTATCTGCATGTTTTGCGAACAAATATATATTTACACGGTATTTATGTGTCCCCATTTAATCATCTCGCACAGGCTTACAGTATTTTATGTCCCTTAAAATTGTTTTGCATAATTGCACATATGCTCATATAAATTAATAATTCTCTTTAGCCTTGCACATACTAGGTACGAGGTGATTTTAATGGCTAAAAAAGGAATGGGGCGTCCGTCAATAACGCATACCAAACCGCGCAATGACGCCGCACCCGTACCCGAAATTCAAGGTAAAGCCAAGCATGGCAATACTCAGGCAAATCCAATTATTGCCGGAACGCACAGTCCTGCACAAAAGGTTTATCATGATACGAAAAAGGACAACATCGGACAATAATCATGCCGCTCCATACGGAGCGGTTTTATCTTTCCGTTACATGCGCTGCTATCCTGCCATTCAATTTCACAAATTCATCGCTTGGGACATAGTATAAAGCTGAGGTGATTTATATGCACAATTGCTCCGATGTTGCTGCCATAACCGCTCTTGCATGCGTCCTTTCGCAACACCTATCCGATGATGAGCTTGCCGTTTTAGCGGCAGACTTGGTTATGCTGAGCGATACACTTTCCGCCATTGCTGTGCGCAAGAGCTTATCCGGCGAATCGGAGAGCACCGCAGACGCTTCCTGACAGCAATGCCGCCAATCTCTTGTATGCGAATACAATTCATTAAGTACGCAGATATTCTATCAGTGTTTTGTTAAATGTAAAGTTCTTAGTTGACAAATAATCGGCGCTCCACCAAGCCTTGTAAAATTTTGCCCACTCCTCTGCGGTATAAAAAGACGGCTCTCGCCATGCTCCTAAGTCAGCTTTGCTAAAAATCCGCCCGATTTCCGAATCCGTATATGTTCTGGTGTAAATCGCCCAACTGCTGTTTGCATCGGTATATGGAACAGCCGATTTATAGTTCCACATAGTATAGTTTATTTCATACTCCTCCAACAGCTTCACATTATGGGAAAGAAACACGCAGAGGGATTACAGTTCTGGACTCTGGATGAGTTTAAATTATTCTTTGAAGCAATTAAAGATAAGCCAATGTCGGAAGCTATATTCAACCTTATGTTTTATAGCGGAATCCGAGAGGGCGAACTGCTTGCTCTAACATTAAAAGACTTTAACTTTGAAAAGAATACTGTGGATATAAACAAAAGTTATGTAATATTTAATGGAGAAGATTTAATACAAACTCCGAAGACTCCCAAGAGCAAGAGAGTCATCACATTGCCTATACAGACAATGGAGATAATAAAAAATTATGCAGGCAACCTATACAGCTATCGTCCTACCGATAGGTTGTTTACCTGCACAAAAAGCTATTTATCTCACGAGATGATTCGAGGATGTAGATTGTCGGGTGTGAAGAAGATTAGAGTACACGACATCAGACACTCTCACACTTCGCTTTTAATTGAACTCGGTTTCCAACCTTTGTTGGTATCAGAGCATTTGGGACACGAGAACATTGAAACCACTTTGCAGACTTACTCTCACTTGTATCCGAACAAGCAACAAGAAGTCGCTGATAAACTCAGTGAGATAGCTCAGTAAGCTCGTATATTAGTACGCTTTTAGTACTCACGACTCACTTAAATCCCCGTGAAGCCCGTAGTTATGCGGTTTCTACGGGGATTATCTTTTATTCCCTGATGATAGAAGCCGTGCGCGATGTTATTTTCTATCAGCATATTGCCCGATTCCGTCTTGTTATCGTCAAAGCTCCGGATAAAATCGGCATGAGCCGCAGTCTTTGACAACGCATGCCACACATCATCTTCAGCTGTTCCGTGGGCGTAATTTCTGCATATGATCACATTGTTTCCGAACAGGCGGAAAACATCTCCGCTGCCGCCCTCGCCGAAAAAGCAGTTTATCCTGTTGATCTCATTATTTTCTATAATGCCGTTTTTACAGCCTGTAACAATGCCGCCTCCAACCTTGCTGATATAGTTATCCGCAACATAGGCATTATCTCCACTTACCGACGCAGCAGTTCCCATAACATCATATACCGTACAGCCGATAAGCTCGCAGCCTCTTCCGTTCAGAATCACGCCTTCTGTACGGTATGCCGACTCACACAAGGCAAATTCGGTTTTTTTCGCTGTGGTATAGGTGTTTGTTCTGATTTTTTCCAGTTCTTCATCGTTAAAAAGCTGCTCCGCTTCGCCGTCTATAGTAAGTCCCTGCACCAAAACATTACAGTCGTTTACGGTCAGCGAACCCTTTAAAACTGCGCCTTCTTCGCCGATGATCTTAAGCTTGTCATAATCCCCACCGGAGATATTGACTGTAACGTTAAAAATGCACACCTTATTCCAGTTCAAACGCTCCCGTATAAAGCTGATAATACTGCCCCTTCTGAGCGATCAAAGCTTCATGATTTCCGCGCTCAATAATACGTCCGTGGTCAAGCACGATAATAACGTCTGAATTTTTTACCGTGGACAGACGGTGCGCAATTACAAATACCGTCCTTCCCTCCATCAAAGCGTCCATACCGCGCTGAACTATGGCTTCCGTTCTTGTGTCGATAGACGATGTCGCCTCGTCCAAAATCATAACCGGCGGATCGGCAACAGCGGCACGGGCAATAGACAAAAGCTGTCTTTGACCTTGAGAAAGATTTGCCCCATTCCCCGAAAGGAGCGTTTCGTACCCCTCCGGCAGACGGGTGATAAAATCATCGGCACCGGCAATCTTTGCAGCCGCAATACATTCCTCATCTGTCGCGTCAAGCTTTCCGTAGCGTATATTCTCCATAACGGTGCCGGTAAACAGGTTGGTATCCTGAAGCACGATTCCCAGAGCACGGCGCAGATCGCTTTTTCTTATTTTATTTATATTAATATCGTCATACCGTATCTTTCCATCGGCAATATCGTAAAATCGGTTCAGCAGATTGGTGATAGTAGTCTTGCCTGCGCCGGTAGCGCCGACAAATGCCACCTTTTGTCCCGGCTTTGCATAAATGCTGACATTATGCAGCACGGTTTTTCCTTCCTCATAGGCAAAATCAACATCAAACAGCCGCACATCTCCCGTCAGCCTTGTGTATGTTACGGTTCCGTCCGCCTGATGTGGGTGTTTCCAAGCCCATATTCCGGTACGCTCCTCGCACTCTGTCAGCACACCGTTTTCCTCTCTCGCATTGACCAGAGTTACATATCCGTCATCCTGCTCCGGCTCTTCGTCCATCAGATTGAAAATACGCTTTGCGCCCGCCATTCCCATAACAACGGCATTTACCTGGCTGGACACCTGATTTATCGCGCCGACAAACTGCTTTGTCATATTTAAAAACGGTACGATAATGCTTATATTGACTGCCATTCCTGAAAAGCTTACGTTCGGTACGTTTAACAGCAGAAGTATACCGCCCGCTACTGCGACAATT
>CAMFCK010000012.1 GCA_945948775.1 uncultured Clostridia bacterium | reverse complement strand
TGTTACCAAGCTGTTAGAACGTACTCTGACCGAAAATGACGATATAGCGGGGCTGATAGGAATAACGCTGCCGGAGGGGTATGCAGACGCAGACGATATGAATGAAGTATTTACGGCACTCGGTTTGTATTCGGATTTTGAAGGCGAATCCGTTTCGGGAGATGAATTTTACAATGTACTTTCACAGCAGCTCGGATATACCAAGGAGGAATTTATGAGCTTGGGAACGAGCTGCCTGTCCGGAATTGCAAAGCTAACCGGACGCGATGTCGGAATAGGGATATTTGAAGCATTGATGATGAGTCCTGCCGGAGGTGAAAAAACTCTTGCGGAACTACTGCATGAGCAGGGAAGGCTTACAGAGCTGGCATATGAGCATATTCTGGATAAAACCGATGTATTTGCTGCGGCTCATATAGGAGAGTACACGATCGGCGATAAAGCGGAAACCTCCTCAAGCTTTACCTTTTCTATGCCGGGAACGCCTAAAACAATAGCAAGCACGAATTTTGCATATAATGCTCCGTTTCATTATGCAGGTATCTATTACGGAACACTGCCTGAGACATATCCACTGTCAAAGCGTAAAGAATTCAAGTCGGCGCTTGAGAGCGCAGGAGCAAAGGCACTTCGCTTTCCGGGAGGACTTCCGGCGCATCAGTATTTGATTGAGGGTAAGGAAAAGACGGCGGAGCTGACTAAAGCGGTAAAAGCATACAGCGGAAAATTTGGCGGACTGTATGACCCGAATGACAGTAATAATTCATATTATGTTGAGCTTTTTGACTTTTTGGACTTCTGTGCAGAAGCAGATATAGAGCCTATATTTCAGGTTAATACATCGTTTTATACCGATAAAAGCGATGGAAAGGTTCATGCAATATGTAAAAACTATTATGCTGCAAAAAGCGAGACAGACTTTTTAGACAGTCTGTACGATTATGACAGAATAGACAAAGCGGCAGAGGCACTTGGTGAAAATATCGACTCAATGCTTGCTGCAGGATATACGATAAAATATTGGGAAATCGGGAATGAGGATTTCGGGACGCTAAATTATCTTGGGACGGCACTTGATGACAAATCAAATCCGGCAACGCAGAACTATGTCAGTATTGCTACGGCGTTTGCAAGGGTAATAAAGCAAAAGATTCCGGATTCTATTGTAATAGTAACAGGGGATAAATTCCCTGATCAGACCTCGTATTATATAGCTTCGGGAGGGTATGATTTTATGGATTATGCAAGCGCGCATTATCCGTTTGGTTATTGGACGACTCCTGCGGCTGATAATAAAGATAATCTGACAACATTGCTGTCAGTTAATGAGCAAGGATTTGTTTCAAATGCGGGTGCAGCGGCAGAAACAGATTACAGCGGTCAAAAGCTTATGAAATGTACAACGGAAACCTCGTGTATAAGATTTGAGTCCTGGCAGACAGGGGTTTTACAGAATACGTTCGCAATGGCGTTAAATGACGCTCATCAGTGGGGAGAAGCCGTGTTTGAAACACCGTGGAAAATTTCGGTACTGCACGATCTGGAATCGCCGTATTTTGGGTTTGTGCCGTATAATATGAAATTTAATCCGCTTACAAGAACATTCACTTATCAGGACAAGAGCCTGCAAGCTTCTGAGAGTGATGTGCCGGAGGACTACAGCTTCCCGGACCAATATCTTGTAACTCCTGCTGCAAAAGCAATAGCAATGCTGTCGGAGCACGTCGGCGCAGAGGCGCTTAAGCCATCTGAGACCTCAGAATATAAGCTGATTTCTGTATTTGCCTCACAAAATGAAGATAATATCCTGGTAACGGCAGTAAACAAAATGAATGTCGATAAACAAATTGACATTAATTTCAGCGGTATTACTTTATCTGAGGGCATGACAGAAGCCAAGGTTCTGACCTCGGATAACTTAGGAGCAATTTTGCCGAGGGAATACAGCGTTACAACTCAGCAGATAGCTGTGCCGGCAGGCAATGCCGTTTCGTTCACGGCAAGACCATATTCAATTTATCAGTTTACTTTAACTGCAAAGTAAAAATTTATTTAAAAGAAAGGGCGAAAAAAAATGAGAAAAAGAATTGTTTCAATTGCGGCGGCATTAGCCGTACTGTTTACAGCAATGCTGCCGATGACGGCATTTGCGGCAAATCCGTCGTCAAAGACACTTAATGTTTCTACCGCGACCTTCCAGAATGTAAGAGAGAACGGAAGTGCAGAAATAGCCGGTGAAACCGGCATTATGGCAACGCCGGTTTCGGCTGATGCGTGCGGAAGAGTTAAGTTTGAAAGCGCGTATATAAGCACCTTTGACTATCCATATATTGCGGTTGAGTATTATTTCGATAACCCTAACAATGCCTCGACTATGACCAAGATGGGTATGCTTGCTTATTCGAGAAATAACAACCTTACGGACAACATCACAGGTTTGTTAGACCCATCAAGCGCTGATAACGGCGGCCGTCTGCAGGAGGCTGCAATAGAGTCAAATAAGTGGGCGACTGCGGTATTTGATTTCAGCGGTTTTAATGACTGGATGGATCAGACCTATGCTGCAAGAGCGAGTATCCGTTCTTTCTGGCTGCTGCCGTGCGGAAGCTGGACGACAAATACAAACACTCTTCAGAATAATGAAACCATCTACATAAAGAGCGTTACCGCATATGACACAAAGCCTGAAATAGGTGATATTTTCTATGACAGCGAGGGCAATGCATGTGCGACTGTAAGCGAACAAAGCGATACAGTTACTGTGGACGGTGTAAGCTATAAGGCGTTTGGCAGCATTAACGCTGCTATGTCCAAGCTTGCAGATAATGACGGTATTGTATATATAAGCGGCAATATAACGAAATTTGAGGACGTTGATGCGCGAGGAAGTATTACTCTGCGCGGAATCGGTGATACTGCGGAGGACATTGCCGCGAACAGACTTGTTATAGGAAACAAGGATCCGTTTATGGAAATCAAGGGCGGCGATCTGACGCTTGATTATATGACGATCCCGGCAGCTCCCAATGCAAACGGAGAGTACGGCATCTTCTCAAACGGCAAGACGATTACCTTCGGCTCAAAGCTTAATGTCGAGAAGAACGAGGCGGGACAATATCTGTATGTAGGCTTTGACGGAGCAACCAAAGAGGTCAAAGCTGATACTGTTTATTTCAACGGCGGAAGCTTCACAAGCGTTGTAACAGGTACAAACTACGGCGGTATTGCAGCAAATGCAGCAAAACGTGTCGGAACAACAAACTATTTCTTTAATAACGGTTACTTTGAAACTATTATGGCAGGCTCAAAGGACAGCAGCGATTACGGTATTTCAGCGACCTACGGTGACGTAAACTACACCTTTAACGGCGGAACGTATAACGGTCAAATCGTATTGGGGTCAGCGTATCATACAAGCCTTGTTGACGGAAATATCCTGTTTACTGTAAACGGAGGCATAATGCGGGATATTAATATAATTTCAGGTAACCTCGGCTATAACGGAGGAAGCCTTAATAATACTGCAAACAACAATTCGGCAGGCACTAAATGGAGCTTTTGGCAAAGAACAATACCCAATACGGCAGTTGTGGTAAATAATGCAAAGCTTGACGAAAACGACGATATTTCTACGCTGACGATCGGAAACGAAGGCAAGGGGCTGAGCATTGCCGGTAAGGAGATATATATAATCAACAATTATGAAAAGAATACCGGCACAAAGATTAATGAAAAATCGTCTGCACCCTATAAGATACATGTTTATAACGGCACGGCAGAGCCTGTATATGATACAGCAGAGTACGGCGGAGAGCTTCTCGGCTTCAGCCTGACACCGGATGCTGCGAATGCAGTGCCGTACCTGAACGGACAGGTTCTTCAGGCAGGGGAAAACGGATTTTATACAATTCCGGAAAACGAAACAGGAATTACCGATATTGTATTTGCAGAAGCAGGAGCAAAAGAGGGTGTTCTTAATTTCAGTTCAGCTGCAGCAAACGGCAGGATCAATGTAAATGCAGGCTACTTTAGCTATGAAGAACCGTCAAGCTTGATTTTGGTTGCTGCGGAATATGATATAACAACAAAACAGCTGATTAATGTTTATATTGATACAGCGGAGGTGAGCGGAGTCGAAACGCTTTCCGTTTCAGGAGCATTACAATCGGAGGATAACATATTCAAGGCATTTTTGTGGAACAGCAGTACAATGAAGCCTTACAGTCAGGCGTTGAATTTCTAAAAATATGATAATGAAAATGCGTCACAGTAAACCTTGCTGTGACGCATTTTTATAGTGGTATACATTTACCCTTGGGCATTAAGACCGTATGAAATTAAAATATTGACCGCCGATGTGATATCCTCATCGGAGGGCAGTTTTTCGGGAAGGCGGTTTTTCATACCGAGCGACTGATATTTTGAACCGGCAAAATTATGGTACGGCAGAACTTTAACCTTTGTTATACAGTTAAGCTTGCTTAAAAACATACCGATTTTTTCGATTTCACCCGAATTATAGTCGGGTACGTACGGAATACGTATTTCTGTCTGTATGCCGAGTCTGTCTATGTATCGGAGATTTTCAAGGATAATGCGATTTGATAGTCCGGTGCAGTATAGGTGAACCTCCTCGCTTATTGCTTTTACATCAAAAAGGAAAATATCTGTGTACGGAATTACCTTGACAAATGCTTCTTTAGACACACAGCCGCAGGTGTCAACTGCGGTGTGGATTGCGTTTTCCTTGAGTTTTTTTAACAGTTCTGTACAAAAATCCGCCTGCATCAGCGGCTCTCCGCCGGATACGGTTACTCCGCCTCCGGAATTATCGTAAAAATCCTTATCTTCGAGCAGCAACGTAACAAGCGAATCAACATCAGTCCTTCTGCCGTAAAATTTCAGCGCGTTTCCTAGACAAATTTTTTCGCACCGACCGCAGCCGATACATTTTTCTCTGTCATACAAGTGAAGTCCGCCGGACAGCGAATGTGCAGAGCAGATGTCTGCACATTCACCGCAGGACAGGCATTTATCTTTATAATAAGCTAACTGCGGCTTCGGCGAAATGCCTTCCGGGTTATGACACCATACGCAGTTTAAAGGGCAGCCTTTAAGAAATACAGTCGTTCGAATGCCGTCGCCGTCATGAACAGAAAATCTTTTTATATCAGATATAATTGCTGTTGTCATTTGCGTCAGTTCCTTTTGCCACTTTTATCGGATCGCATCCGCGCGGCGGATATACATATCCTGCTCATCACGGCTCATATTGTTCCACAGTACGTTCCAGCCGCACACACGTACCTGTAAATTCTGATACCTTTCCGGATGCAGCTGCGCGTCTCTTAAAGTATCTGCATCAAATATGTTAAAATGTATGGAAATGCCGTCATTTTTCATATAGGTTCTTAACAGTGCAGTCATCGCGGCAAGACCGTCATTTCCGCTTACTGCTGATGGGTGAAGCATAACATCAACACAGAAGTCCTCGGTGTAAAGCGAAGGATCTACTGCGGCAACTGAATGCAGAAGTGCTGTGATGCCGTTTTTGTCCATACCCATGACCGGTGAAATGTTCTTTGACATTTCTTCTCCGCTAAGCCTGCCGTCAGGGGTTGCTGTCGTTACTGCGCCCATTCTGCGAAAGTGCAGGGCTGAATGCATTGCGGCTTTATAAATGCCGCCTCTTGCGTTCGGACGCTGATTTTCCTTCATGCACAGCCAGTGTGAAAGAGCCGCTGCATACATATCTGTTTCGGGATCATTATTGCCGAATTTGTGAGGTGAATTGAGAATTTTAGCACGAAGCCTTTCATATCCCGACCAGTTTTGCGCAAGCACTGTTTTAAGCTCGTCAAAGGAAACAAGCTGTTCATCGAATACAAATTGCTTCACAGCCATAAGCGAGTCCACCGCGCTTGCAAAACCGACATGCAGAATAATAGTATTATTGTATTTTGAACCAAAAGCATAAGCATCTTGCATATGTTCGAGGCTGTGCCTTGAAACTGCTGAAAACATGGGCGTAGGATTAATATATTCAAGATACCTCTCAACCTTGTCTACAAGAGCTGTGGATATATCCAGTATATGACTAAGCTGTGCCAGATACGCCTGATAGAAGCTGTCAAAATCGTCAAAATGCTCTCCGGTTTTAATTCCGAGCTCCTTGCCGGTAAAGGTGTCTACGCCGTTGTTTATGGCAAGATTGACCGATTTTAAAAGGTTAATGTACAGCGGCGCGGTTGAAACCTCATTGGCGCGTACTGCAAATTCATAACAGCCCTTCACATCACAGGTGCGCGCTTCGTTGTAGGTTACGCCAAGGCTCATCATTGCTTTTGTCATGCCCGGCTCGCACATAAATACAAAACTGCTTCTGCCGTTTCGGATCATGTCGATTATTTTATCCGTGAATGCGGTCGGGGTGTTATAATTTATTTTGACTTGTATTTTCGGATTGTAAATTCCGATTTCCTTGTATACGTCCAGTATCAGGTATGAAAGATCGTTTACCAGACTTTCGCCGTGTTCGCCCGTGCCTGCCATGTAGAACGGATGTCCCCAGTAATTGCCTATTGCAGAAAACTGCATCATAAAATATGCCAGAAATTCTCCTATTTCCTCCTTTGTAAATACTCCGTTTTCAATGTCGTTCTTATAGAATTTGTAAAGGGTGGAATCGAGACCGTTTCCTATCGAACGCACACGAAGATGTTCAATACATTCGCAAATCATAAAATATATGTACATCAGCTGCATGGCTTCGTAAATGTTTCGCGGTGCGCCGTCGCGAAGCTGCAGAAGGCACTCTGATATTTTTTGAGCTTTTTTATGCGTTTTTGTGAGCGAATATCGGTATAGGCGGTCAACAAAACGTATTATTGCCGTGTATTCTATTTCGATTGCGTCGAAATATGCAGCCTGTTTGGGTGTAAGCGGAGCGTTTTGTTCGTGCTTTTTCCGGTAATCCCTTGCACGGCTTAATATGCCCGTAAAGCCTAAATCCAGAATGGTATTCCAGTCGGGAACGCTATGGTCATAATCAGCCCATGTATCAAAGGTAAATGCTTTTTGATGGTCTTTAAAGATTGCATTTACCTCCGGTATAAAATTGGAGTAAACATCCTCATGCCATTTTGATATTGTAACAGCGGCGATTTCGCGGTTCCAGCTGTTTATTCCTATGAAATAGTCATGCTCATTTACGTCAATACGGGTATTGTCGAGTACGAATTCTACTGCTTTTGCCTTAGATACGGGGTGAGGAAGATCCTTGATTTGCCCGTATAATTCAGCCAAGCCCTGTTTTATGCCGTCATCATTCAGACCGGTTGCTGCGTCGTAATCATAGCCATGATAAATTGATGGATTAAACGCATCAAAAGGCTCCGAGGTTTTGTGATACTTATTTTCTAGATATGTTCTGTCTTGATTAAAGGTTTTAAACATAGTGTCATCTCCTTATATAAGCTAATACTATTATATCAGAATGTATAAAAAATACCATTCATATTCTGATACTGCTTGACTATTTCAAAACAAAAATATATAATTAATACAGATGAAATATTTTTTTGGCAAAGGATATGGAAACTGTGAAAAATTTTATGACATATGACTTTAAAATTACGGAATTATCTGTTGCTGTATATGTTCCTGCCGGAGGCGGCGACAGCGTACATAAAAACAGGAGATTTCACGGAATAGTGTATAATCAGAGCGGGGTCAAGAATTATTTATTTGATAATAACAAAACTGTAATTGTGCGCGAAAAGGAAGTTCTTTATTTGCCGAAAAATTCAAATTATATTGTCGATATTATTGAACCGGGCGGCTGTTATGCCATCAATTTTGATTTTGAAGATAATATTCATGAGGAAGCATTTTCATATAAGGTAAAAAATCCGTCTGCTGTACAGGAGCTTTTTGTCAAGGCAGAGAACGAGTATAGAATGAAAAAAGCGGGCTGTAATATGCGGTGTAAGGCTGCGTTATACAATATACTTGCAGAAATACAGACAGAATATAACTTGGAATATATATCCGATTCAAAATTCAGTATAATTGCCCCTGCCGTAGAATATATTGGTGAGCATTATGCCTATGAGATAATCAGTATTAAGGACCTGGCCGAGATGTGCGGCATCAGCGATGTGTATTTCAGAAAGATTTTCCTAAATAAAGTCGGTATGCCGCCGCTTAAATATATTAATATGCTTAAAATCAACAGGGCCAAATCGCTGCTTGATACCGGAATGTATTCTGTACAAAAGACGGCTGAATTGTCCGGCTTTAATAATGAGTGCTATTTTAGCCGTGAGTTTAAAAAACGAATAGGAGTGTCGCCCCTGATGTATATGAGTAAACAAAATCAATTATAAAATGGAATAATTTTGCCGTTTACAGTAATGACTTTTAAAATATATACCGAAAGATGCTCAAACAGATAATAACATATATTCTCGGAAGTGCCGGGAACGGGCGGGAAATATAGTCCGGATTGAAATCAGATTATCAATATTCTAATACCTTTTTTCAATTTCCTCACCTTTACACCTTTATAAATAATGCTCACTGAACAAATGCGTTATATTGACTATATCACATATAAGAGAATACAGAAAGCCAAATCACTGCTGCGCGATCCTGATCTGGCAATTTATGAAATTGCGAATATGTTAAATTACCGCGATGCTAAGTATTTCAGTAATTTGTTCAAGAAAATTGAGGGAGTAACACCCCGGCAATATCGTATACAGGAATAAGAGAAGAGGGCGCTGCTTTAAGCAATGCCCTCTTATGAATTCAACAGTCCATTTTGTATATTGCCTCGGTTATGCCTTTATTCGTGCAACGCCGCTTGATACTGCCGCATCAGCGACAGCCTTTGCTACTGCGTCGGCAACGCGGGGATCTATCGCGTCCGGTATTATGTATTCGGGCGAAAGTTCGCTCTCAGAAATAAGTCCTGCGATTGCTCTTGCCGCGGCAAGCTTCATTTCATCGTTTATATCACTTGCGCGAACCGAGAGCGCACCCTTGAAGATCCCGGGAAAGGCCAGCACATTATTGATTTGGTTCGGATAATCAGAGCGCCCTGTGCCTATGACCTTTACTCCGGCTTTTTTTGCATCCTCCGGCATGATTTCCGGAACGGGATTTGCCATGGCGAATACTACCGGGTCAGCCGCCATGCTGCGTACCATGTCCGCTGTAAGAATATTCGGTGCGGAAACTCCGATGAACACATCCGCACCGCGCAGCGCTTCGGCAAGGGTGCAATTGATGTTGTCGGGATTGGTAATCTGTGCAAGAAGCGCCTGCTCCGCATTCATTTCGGAATTTCCGCGCCAGAGCGAGCCGTATTTGTCACACATAATAACATTTTTAAGACCGCAGGACACCAGCAGCCGCGTAATAGCCATTCCTGCAGAGCCGGCGCCGTTTACCACCGCTTTTACGTCGGTGATTTGTTTGCCTGCTACCTTAAGAGCATTTAAAAGCGCCGATAAAACAACTACCGCTGTTCCGTGCTGATCGTCATGGAATACGGGAATATCGCAGATCTCTTTTAATCTGCGCTCTATCTCAATACAGCGCGGCGCACTTATGTCCTCAAGATTTATTCCGCCGAAGCTGCCGGCTATCAGGCTGACGGTTTTTACTATTTCGTCCACGTCCTTTGAACGCACGCACAAAGGAAATGCGTCAACATCTGCGAAGCGCTTGAACAGCGCACATTTACCCTCCATAACCGGCATTCCTGCCTCCGGACCGATATCGCCCAGACCAAGCACGGCTGTGCCGTCGGTTATTACCGCTACAAGATTTCCCCGCCGGGTGTATTTATAGGACAGATCCGTGTCCTTTGCAATTTC